>CAZKIZ010000101.1:0-8147 GCA_964552935.1 uncultured Rhodohalobacter sp.
CAATCAGTTTGCGGGCTTTTTCAATTCGGTTGGTTTTGGAGAGAGCCACAATCAGTCGCCGTCTGTATTCGGGTTCATCCGAAAATTTTGTGTATAGCTCCTCATAAATTTCCGCTGCAAAAACGTACCATCCTTTCTGCATGAACATCGTCATATAGTCGTTTAGCCCGGCAATCTGCTTACCGGTCATTTTATTCGGGAATGCATCCTTAAAGAGCTCTTTGAAGTAAAAGATGGCTTGTTCACGTTTTTCAAGCTCTATCGAAAGCATCAACAGACTTCTCAAAATTTCTTCACCCGCAGCCTCTCCTCTGTCGGCATACATCTCTTCAAAAAACCCGAACGCCTCCTCTTTCCGGCCTGCCTTCATCGCAAACTCACTCAGCTTATTGAGCGTCTCCTCTTCACCCATTGCTATATCAAACGAAGACCTGCTCGTTATACCCAGCTGTTTATGATATGATTTTAACGCGCTGTACGCTTCAGCCCACTGTTTATTCAGCTGATGAATACGAAACAGAATCAGGTAGGGAATTCGCTGCGCCGGTTCTGCCTCAATCGATTTTTCTGCCAGATGAATAGCTTTCGGCCACTTATACTGTTCCGTGTAGCATCGCGCCAGACCGTTTACCGCACCGAGGCGATCGAAGGGAAGAAGTCGTTCTGCTTTCAAAAGTTTCCTGTACTGTGCGGCAGCGCGTACATATTTACGTTCATCCATCAGCCGTTCACCCAGAACCAGGTACACTTTAGGTGAAACGTTCCTGATCGACATCTCCGCATCTGAATCCACATAAGAAAGTCCGTCTGTGGTTCTGTCCAGCACAATGGGCCGGTCGTACAGATGGATGCCATTTTCCATGATGTAATCAGTGCAGTCGGGCAGATCTCTTCCTGCAAACGGATTTTTGGCTCCTGAGTGCACCATACGAACCTGGTAGACGTTTTTTTCCGATTTCTCATCCTTCCGTTTGATGCAGGCCGGAACCCATGTAGCCGGATCCAGGTCGTCCTCTTCCGGCAGACGATAAAACCGAAGCTCTTCACCCTGCTCCAGGAAAAGGACCCATTCCGAAGTAGCGGCGGACAGCATACGATTCCAAACAGCGGCCCTGCCCTCCTCTTCCGGATCAAATTGATACCACGCTATAGATTGCTCAAGATTTCCGGGCCGTGGCTGAATTCCGGCTATAGTCAGCTTTGAGAACTCACGTGAAAGGATCTCCAGTTTATCTGTATCGATAGATTCACAATCCTCCACGAAGCAGACGCACTCCAGCCAGGAATAATTTCGCCTGAATTCTCCATTCTTATTCGCCTTAGATGATTCCATAGTTTTCCCCGGGGTTTTTTAAAATTTGTTACTAACCTGCATTATTCACCAAGAAACTTGGTTGTGGGCAAGGCGTTTGGGAAATGGTGGCGGAAACGTACCTGAGTACGTTGAGCAAACCATTTTCGAGACAACGCAGCCCACAGCTAAGTTTCACTGCGTGGGAATCGCTTCGCTCGGTGCGCAGTGTGTAACATTATGTTGAATAAATTTAACCTTTGTTTGTATGTATCTCACTGATAAACATAGTGATAAAACAAAACTGCAATTTTTTGTGAATAATGCAGGCTAAGTCAGTTTTATAACAAATACTACAAAAGCCCGTATGCCGAAAAAGCGTACGGGCTTTCTTTGTCTGCAGCTATTTTACCACTCACATTCTTACTCTAAATCAACACGCCAACCTATAATCACTATCATGAACCAATTGACTAAACACGTATTTATCGGTTTGCTTACACTGTTTTTCTACGCAGGCTGCGCCTCAACATCGCAGGTCCAGCAAAATGGAAGCGACGAAAGCGCGGTCTCTGAAATCGACAAACAGAAAGAGAACACAATATCCTTCGAGGGGCTGTTTACAGTCTACCAGGATACAACTGACGGCTCTACTAAACTGGAGATCAGAAAAGATCAGATCGACAAAGAGTTCATTTACTTTGGCTTAACTGCAGACGGCGTTGTTGATGTAGGCCATTTTCGTGGTAATTTCAGAGATAACAAAGTGTTTAAAATTGAGCGCTATTTTGATAAAATTGAGTTTGTTGTTCAAAATACACGATTTCATTTTGACGAAGATAATCCGCTAAGCAGGGCTGAATCAGCCAATATTTCTGCTGCCACGCTGATCTCTGAGAAAATTCTTGCTGAGAACGACAGCACCATCATTATCAATGGTGATCCCATCTTTTTAAGTGAGAGCCTCCATCAGGTAAAACCCTCTCCGTCTCCCGGAGCCCGGCCGGGTCAGAGTTTCACGCTTGGAAATCTGAGTTCATCCAAAACGAAGTATTCATCGATCCGAAGTTTTCCGCTCAATACCGACGTGATAGTGGAGTACGTGTATGAGAATCCCCAGCCGATTAACAGCGGCAGCAGCGGAGTAACAGACGCCAGGGCAGTTACGATTACATTTCAGCATACGTTTATTGAGATGCCCGAAAACGATTATCAGCCGCGTTATGACGATCCAAGAGTCGGTTATTTTATGACGCAGCAGGATGATCAAATCAGTACGGATGTAACACCTTACCGTGATATGATTCACAGATGGCACCTGGTCAAAAAAGATCCGACAGCTGAGATATCTGAGCCGGTGGAGCCGATTGTGTGGTGGATCGAAAACACAACCCCGCACCAATTCAGGGAGACCATCAAACAGGCAACACTGGCCTGGAATGAAGCGTTTGAAGCGGCCGGTTTCAGAAATGCGATTGAAGTGAAAGTTCAGCCGGATGATGCCGATTGGGAATCGGGTGATATTCGTTACAATGTGCTTCGATGGACATCATCTCCAAACCCACCATTTGGCGGTTACGGGCCAAGTTTTGTAAATCCGCGGACCGGTCAGATATTGGGCTCCGATATTATGCTGGAGTGGGTGTTTTTCAGCAACCGGTTTCGCCAGGAAGAAATTTTTGATGTGGACGGAAGCTTCGGGATTGATCTGCTTGAGCACGCCATGAGTCCCGAGTTTTGCAGTTTTTCGAACCACATGCAGCATAACCATATGTTTGGTTCAAACGCACTGCAGCTGATGGGATATCCCGACGGAGATATTGAAGGATTCCAGCATGAAGCACTTACGATGCTCGTGCTTCATGAGCTGGGCCACACGTTTGCCCTCAACCACAATATGCAGGCCAGTACACTCCACTCTCCCGAAGATATCCACGACAAAGAACTGACGGACAGGATTGGACTGACAGGTTCGGTAATGGATTACTCATCCGTGAATGTTGCACGGGACAGGGAAAGACAGGGGCGCTTTTTTGATGTGAAGCCCGGACCGTACGATATCTGGGCCATTCAGTATGGATACTATACTTCCGAAGATCCTGAAGAGGAAGCCCGAGTGCTGGCTGAGCTTTTGGAAAGATCCACAGAGCCTGAGCTGGCATTTGGTAACGATGCTGATGATATGCGCAGCCCCGGTAAAGCGATTGATCCCAGGGTGATGGTAGGAGATATGTCGAGCGATCCGGTTGCATACGGCGTGGAGCGAATTCAGCTCACGTCAGATCTGATGGAAAACCTGGTTGAAAAGTTTAGCCGTGAAGGCCAAAGCTTTCACGAACTGCGAAGTGCTTACATGACGCTGATGAACGAACGACGAACCCAGACGGGAGTCATGTCGCGTTATGTGGGTGGTGTGTATCGCGATCGGGCGTTTGCCGGACAGCAAGGGGCAACCATGCCGTTTATTCCTGTAGAAGCGGAGAGACAGAAAGAGGCGATGAGCTATCTGAACAGCCATCTTTTTGCGCCGGATGCGTTTGACGGTTCCCACGAAGTATATAACTATCTGCAGATTCAGCGTCGTGGATTTAACTTCTTCTCAGCTACAGAAGATCCAAAAATTCATGACCAGGTTCTTGCCATGCAGAGCAACGTTTTGGCGCACCTGCTGCACCCTGTAACGATGAAGCGGATCACAGACTCGCGGACCTACGGCAACAGCTACACCGTTGCTGATGTTGTGGGCGATCTGACAAACTCTGTTTTTGAGGCTGATGCGTCCGGCAACGTCAACACGTTCCGCCAAAATCTTCAAATTGAATATGTAACCCGGCTTATCGCCATTCTGGAAAGTGACCGTCACGACAGAATCGCAAAATCATCAGCACTCTATAATCTGCAAAATATCCGTTCAATGATGGATGGAAAGCGGAATGTTAACAGAGAGACAAGAGCTCACGCTGCTCATATAAAGCTGGCGATTGATAAAGCTTTGGAGTCATAGGATGAAGTAAGCTAAATTCATCATAAATGAAATGCTTAATAAAGAAGCCGGACCCATTGATCCGGCTTTTTTTATGGGGTTTAACCATCCAAAAGGGAGAAATCGGAACATATCAGGCTCTGTTCCATAGAAATAAATGTGGCAGACTTCCTGAAGTAACTATAATTTTATTTAAATGACTATATCAATGTATAAAGGGATCAAAATTCTTTCGATTGTTATACTGGCGTTCACAATAACGGCTTGCGGAAATGGAAACGGCGAGATGGATGAGGACGAGGAGACGAGCGAAGAGGTAACGTCAGGAATGGAGCATCATTGGATGGACCAAAGAGAGGAATTCATCGACCTGGCAGAAATTCAGCTTGATGAATGGGAAGAGAGAATTGAAGAGTTGGAAGGGGATAGATCGGCTGAGCTGAAAGATGAACTGGACGAAATCAGAGAGAAACTGTCTGATCTTGAACAGAGCGCACAGGAAGATTGGGAAGATATGCGACAGGAAATCGCCGGGGATATCAATAATCTAAGAGAAAAAATTGAAGCAGCGGAGTGATATTCACACGGAATAATTTTTGGAGCCGGCACCGCGATTAGTCCGGGGCGTTCATAAATTCATAGGACCATCCGGTTTTTTCATAAATATAGCGCTGGGATTCCATGGCACTGTTCTGCACGGTGTCTAGCTGATCGAAAAGGAGCTCTCCATTCCATTTTTTGATTGAGCCGTTTACCATCACCGTGGAAATGTTTGCGCGGTCCATGCCCATCACAACTGCACCGTAAACATTGTTAACCGGAGCAACATTGATTGAATCTTTCGATAGCATTATCAGGTCTGCTTTTTTGCCCGGAGTGATCGTCCCTGTGATCTCGTTCAAACCGTTGTGGAGGGCGCCGTTGCGAGTGGCGAACCGAAGCACCTCTTTTGCTGTAAGTAGATCGGGAAGATTCTCTTCACCATTACGCTCCCTCGCCAGGATCTGCATTCTCTGGAGAGTATAAATTGATCTCATCTGGGTAAACATGTTAGAGGGCACCGTAGTCTCCACATCCACGCTGAGGCTGGGAGGGATGCCAAAATCCAGTGTCTGCTGTATAGGCGGGATTCCGTGCCCCATAATCATTTCAACAGGCGCAGAAATTGAAACACCGGCTCCCTTATCCGCAAGATGCTGCCACTCCTCATCCAGCAAATTACAGCAGTGGATGCAGGTTACATCCGGACCGAGCAGTTCTGCAATAGGAAGTAAATCGCCGGTGCCATTGACGTGAACTGATATTCTCGCTCCAACTTCCCTTGCAAGCTCCCACTGTTCTCTGTCGATACCGGCACCCAGAGCGAGCGTCTGGAGTTGATCATCAGAAGAAAAGTGTTCGGTTCGAAGTCGGCGGATGTCTTCGGGGAAACGTCTTTCCGGTCCGGCCGAACCCGTTCCAAATGCGTAGACTCCCCGAATACCCGACTCCTTCATCCCTCTGATTGCGGCGTCAGAATGTTCAGGACTGTTTCCTATATGAGACCAGTCAAGCACGGTTGTTATGCCGGCATCCAGAGCACTTAGTGCCGTCACAATGTTCCCGATGTAGGCATCTTCAGGACGAAACACCGCGCGCCCTTCACCCGTCACCACCCTCATGTAATCACTCAAGAGTCCGTTTGGAAGGATATTTCGTAAACAGCCCTGCCACATGTGCCTGTGGGTATCCACGAACCCGGGCATGATGATACGGTTTGAACAATCGATAACTTCACTGTCGGCGTCAGCTTCAATATTGGAGGCAACTTCGGCTATTGTATCTCCCTCAACTAAAATGTCAGCTTTCTCAAAATCATCAATGTCGTCATCCATCGTCAGCACCACACCACCCTTAAACAAAAGTTTGTCCTGGTTAGGAGGAGGAGCTGTTTTCGGTTCCCTGTTGAAAAACGGAGACGCAAGCAACCCTGCGGTGGCCGCACCGCTATTTTTGAGGAACTCTTTTCTGGAGAAATATTGACCTGAAGTTTTTTTACTCATAGTTGATTTAAGGCTCTATATCGTTTTGTGTAGGTATCACATGATTACCATACTTTACTAAGTTAATTTTCCTGATACTTTTTGGTGTCAATCCCGAGAGAAACCTCGGGACCAAAAACCACCGGACTCCGCCAGTTCTCCCTCGGAGGTTTTCCTCCGCTATGGGATGTATATAGCGATGGTCCATCACGCTCAGTGGTCTTAATCAACAATTGATCCGGTACGCTTTATACAAGCGATCCCATACGCTCCAGAAAACCTAACCACCTCGCTCACCCTGCCAATGCCGGATGGCGACCCGCTTGCATTTGATCCATCGGTCGAAGAATTTAGCGACAATCTAAATCTAACTGTCTTTATTATAATTCAAAAATATGGGGAAAACTTCTCAGGGGGGGTGAAAAGCATTGGGTTTTTAGATATAGTTCCGATTAATTTTTTATTAAGGAATATAACCCTCCCGGCCTCTGATTTGTTCAGGTCGTGGGTGCACTCAGGGATGTGCATGCGATGGGTATAAAAAACATACCGGCCGGATTTTTGTTTACAGTAACTAAGACTGATGGACCATTGTTTTTTATATCGCACAGCATCCAGGAGTGCCGGGCTGAACAAATCAGTCGCCCGGCGGTTTTTGGGCACTTTTGGCCGTTTAAAAGTGCCGTGAATATTATATAATTATTTCAGTTTAGTTCTGTTTTAGCTATAATAGCTTGTAATAAAACAAGAATTCCATGAAACTTGAGATACTTTTTCCTCTTTTTTTATCGACCTGTCTGTTGTTGGGTACGATGATATATAGTCAAAATGCCCCGGGTGATACTACTCCATTTCAGGAAACGAAATCGAGCGGAATAGCTGCTCAAGATAGTTTAGGAATGATATCTCAGGGATCGGTTTATTACAGTCCTCTCTCTTTTACTGTTCCCGACAGCTTTCGAGTCAACGATTCTCAAAACAACAGCTTGCTTTTTCAAATGCCGGTTTTCATCCCGGATTCCACCCTCACAGAATCGATGCCCGTTTTGATTCCGCCGCCTGTAGATGAGGGGATGATTATACCGCTTGGGCAGGGAAATTAATTTCCAAATCACCTTATTCACTAATCCACCAATCCCCAATTTTCTATTCTACTAACTCCCAATTTACGAAAAAAGATCCCGGTACGGCTCCAGCAGCTCCGGATGGTTGTTGCGTACGTTTCCCACCTCATCGCTCACCCGGTAAAATTCTATATCGTCATCCGGCCAGGGACGCAGCAGATCGCTGAGCATATCTGTATCGCTATTGCCGGGATCGAGCCAGGGGCTGAACTCTTCGGGAAGCAGCATAGCGGGCATCCGGTCGTGGAGCTCCGACATAGGGCCGTTTGCATCGGTAGTGATGATCGTGTAGCTATTGATCGTCTCCCCATTTTCATCACTCCACTGCTCGTAAAGTCCTGCAAAATGCATAAGTCGGGACTCCTTACGGGTGATGTAATGCGGTGCTTTGGATGATGCGGTTGTTTTCCATTCGTAAAATCCGCTGGCCGGCACAATACATCGCCGGGCTTTGAACGGTTTCTGAAACGACTTCTTTTTTGACAGAGATTCCGACCGGGCATTAATCATGGAATACCCGGTTTTGATGCTATCGGCCCAAAAAGGGATCAAACCCCAGCGGTGCGGACGGATCAGACGTTTATCGTCGGCTTCTACAATAACCGGCATATGGTGTGAAGGGGCTACATTGTAATTGGGCTCAACGGGGTAGGATCCGTCAGGAGTAGCACCGTAGGTCTCCTGAAGCTGCTGAAGGGTGGCTTTTAAAACGTATCGTCCGCACATAG
>CAZKIZ010000101.1:8247-9947 GCA_964552935.1 uncultured Rhodohalobacter sp.
TAGGTCTCCTGAAGCTGCTGAAGGGTGGCTTTTAAAACGTATCGTCCGCACATAGAAAAAAATCTGTTGATTACTGTCTGTTTGAAAGAGAAGAGTAACAGGAATTTGGCAGAAATGGAAACAGATCAGAACGGTAAATAGTAAATATATGTATGATATATGTGCAAGTTCTTTTTATACTGTAGCCATGGATCCGGAAAAATACTCAAATTACGATCTCGAGCAGGATGTGCACCGCATCACGCTTTACAGTACGGTGGCGAAGGAGCACCAGCATGTGAGCATGAAAAAGAGACTCTATCTTCATCTGGATATGAACTGTTTCTATGCTCAGGTAGAGCAGCGTGCCTACAATCTCTACGGGCTGCCGCTGGCGATGGGAGGGTGGCGTAAACCGAACGGTGTGGCCCGCGGCATTGTGGCAACGGCCAGCTACGAGGCGAGAGCGCTCGGTATCAAAACCGCGATGAGTGCATTTGAAGCCTCGCAGATCTGTCCCTACCTGGTATTTATGCAGATCGACTACGACAAGTACAAAGGGATCAGCCGTCAGCTGAAAGAGATTATGGACCGGTTTTCGCCCGATGTGGAGAAATACTCGATGGATGAGTATTTCATGGATATCACCTTTCTGAAAAAGAAGGGGCGATCGGCAATCAACTCGTTTATGAAGCGGCTTAAACAAGCCATTTATGATGATCTGGGGCTGGTCTGCTCCGTGGGAGTGGCCACCAGCAAAACGTGGTCGAAACTGGCCTCAGATCTGCGCAAGCCGGACGGCATGCTGGCCATTTTAAACCCGGACGATGCCGCCCAATATCTCTATCCGCTGCCGGTAGATGAGGTGTGGGGAATCGGCCGCCGGCGCTACGAGCACCTGAAGCGATACGGAATTCTCACCATTGCCGATGCGGTGAAGCGTGGGAAGGTGCCGTTCCAGAAACTGTTTGGGGAGATGCAGGGGCAGCTTTTTTGGGAAACGGTAACGGGGCAGGATCGGGCCAAAGTCCTCCAGAATGAAGTTCATATTCCTGATGAAGTGAGCTACATGCATACCTTTTCGGACTGGACGGACGAGCCGGACGCCGTGAAAGGGGAGATCGTGAAAGCGGTGCGAAAGGTGTGCTATCGCATGCGCGGCTACAGGCGAAAAGCGCGGCGATGGGGCTGCCATATCCGTTTCCAGGAGGCGCACTGGGAGGGGAGGTCATTTGCGTTCAATACACCCGGTTTTACCAATCTGGATGATTACGTGCTGGAGAACTGCCTGCCGGAGGCGATGCGCATTGTGAACAGCGCCCTGCAGAAGGGAATCAAGATTAGGGGAGTTGGGCTTCACACGATTGAGATGCAGCAGACCGAGCAGCTTGAAATCTTCTTCAGAGAGAAAGACGAGATGAAGCATCTCTACCGGGCAACCGACTGTCTGAACAACTGCTACGGGCCCGATACCGTCGCCAAAGCGGCCATTCACGAGAGCGTCAAAGGAAACACCCATTTTGTAAATCGGAGTTGAGGATTTGCTGTCTGCAATAGATTTCACATTCAGAAAAAACCCCGGTGTTCTATCATTCATCGAATAAATGATTATTTTACACGAATTGAACCGATACTCTATGAATCAACCGTCTGTGAAGAGAACCCCGTATGATTAAGAAAAAAGTGAAGGTGCTCAACGAAGCAGGTCTGCACGCAAGGCC
>CAZKIZ010000102.1:0-9945 GCA_964552935.1 uncultured Rhodohalobacter sp.
CCCCCGACCCCTCTCTACCGCACCCTGGCGGGACTTGCCAGAGAGGGGAGCTTCGCAATGAGTTTTCCAACTTTAAAATGTCAGGAGTGCTAAAAAGGTTGCGGGAATATTTTCACAGCCTCTCCAAGGGGTACTCTTACCTATCCTTTGCTCTCAATACGCTTCAGCGTTTCAGAAATTTCTTTCAGCAGCGGTTCAAGAGGATGGCCGTGTTCATCCGGGCTGCTAAAATCAGATGAACGGTTGTATGTCACTTCATCACGCTGATCCATCACTTTCATACGAAATTCAGATGAGTCTACGATTCCGGTCAGTGTCATGTCAACCGAATTTGCAGCACTTTGTCCCGCAGTTTCAATCAGGAGTGAACTCAGGCCAAAATATCGCAGTACAGGCCCCTCTTTAAATGCAAGATCCTGAATTTTATCGAGCGGTATTGTGCGCTCGGTTGTAAACAGAACACCTTTTTTGAAATGCAGCGCCCTGGTGGTAAGTTCGCAGTGAAGGCTGTCGAAATACCGGTTCAGGTAGTAGCGCCCGGCTATCAGCCATACAGGGATAAGCAGTATCCCCACAACGGTGCACACCATAATCGTAATCACGGTTACATTAATATATGTCTTAATTCCCGGTTCAAATGTTGCCTTATAGATCTGTCTTGCTTTGCCGGAACCTGAACTCATTCTGTTCTCCATTTGGTTAAAAGCTTTGTGCGTTTTCGGGGCAATTATACAGAATCATCATTCAATATGTTACGGCTGCGCTGAAATTTAAATTCACGATTTGAAGTGAGATGAACGAATCGTGCAGAAATACCAATTTTGTATTCAGATATAGATTAAAACTCAATTTCAATTCAAACGTATGTATGCAATTTTGAAACCGGAAATGATCATAGAAACACTCGGCCTTGAAGAACATCCGGAAGGTGGATATTTCAAAGAGGCCTATCGCTCAGAGAGTAGTTTTTCAAACAGTACGGATGATTCTGAGTTTCCCGGTGGCAGATCGTACTCGACCTCTATCTATTATCTTCTGAAAAGCGGGCAAACCTCCGCTTTCCACAGAATTAAGTCGGATGAGCTCTGGCACTTTCATATCGGATCTCCCCTGACGATCCACATCATCCACCCCGACTCACTTTATGAAGCGCTCTACCTGGGGCCCGACATTCATACAGGTCAGCAATTTCAGCACGCTGTTCCTGCCGGCAGCTGGTTTGGTGTATCCGTTGACAAGCCGGACAGTTTCACCCTTGCGGGATGCACAGTCTCACCAGGATTTGATTTCAGAGATTTTGAGATGGGTGATCCGTACATGCTCAAACAGGCATTTCCCGAGCACCAAGAGATTATTGAAAAGCTGTCTCAGTGAAGTCAGGCTAAGTTGCTACTGCCTGTCAACTCTCGAAGTGCTTCCTTCAGGTTCTCTATGCGAACATCACCGTGCGATGCCTGCCAAAACGGTTGCCCTTTATGCAGAAGAAGCACCTGGGGTGATTGATGAATCACCCCGGTTTTTTCAGCTACATAAGCAGACAAAGAACGTCTTGACACCACATCTATCATGTAAATGTCGGCCTGAAGCCGTAGGTCTTCTGCCCCCGAATCGAGACTGCTTTTTGAAAAAAGTGAAATGCTGCAGCGATAGCTGTGCTTGTAGATGATCTGAGGTTTCTCAGAATTTTTAAGAATGTCATCAATATCGCCCTCATTTTCCGGAACAGACCAAAGGGTCTCCGCTTCCGGCTGACTGCTCATCAAATTACGAATCGATCCAAATATGCTCATGCTTTTCGAAGATTGAATGGGGTTTTCGGGGAGTATGCCATCAGGCGGCACCGACTTCTTCATCAAGAGTGTGGCCCTGCAGTGCGATGGCTTCCCTGAGGAGCTTCATGCCAAGGCCAATCCGAATGAGCTCCGGCTTGTCGTTTGTCAGGTCAAGAATAGTGGTCTCCTGGCCAGAAAGTTCCTGCTGATGATCAACCACTAAATCAACGAGATTATCGAACCTGCTGAGATATAGCTCACGATCTCCCGAATCAGGCTGGCCATTTTCAACATTTGGAAGTTTTGCGGTAATCGCCATTACGGGTCGTCCGAGTTCCTGGATAGTTTCGAGACAAATCGGATAGTTTGGAACCCGAATCCCCACGGTCCGTTTTTTTGGATGGGTAAGAAGTCGAGGCACCTCGCGGGTTGCCGGCAGGATAAACGTATAGGGCCCGGGGATCAGCCTTTTTATCAGCTTAAAATTATCATCTGAAAGGTTCGCAAATGTGGAAACATGCTCCAGACTGTGGCACATAACCGAAAGGTGATCTTTTTTTCCCATTTGCCGAATCTGGCGAATACGGTCCATGCCGCTTTTATTTTGGTAATCACATACAAGAGCATACTGACTGTCGGTTGGTATCATAGCAACTCCCCCATCCAGCAGTGAGTCAACGAGTTCAAATATTTGCTTGCGTTTGGGGCTATCAGGATTGATTTTAACTCGTTCTGACATAGAAAGTTAGATTTAGTTTTTGTTATGTTAGCATTCGTTTTCGATGACCGAACAACTGTTAGTTTTTTTTGATTCGGTACTACCTTATTTATACCATTCATTTCAGTGTTTGTCAACGATTACTTTTATAACTCTGTTAAAATTAATGAAATAAAACCCTAAACACAGTAGGAGATTAATGGAAACAACTATCAAAGCATGGTGGCTCGGACATTCAGCATTCAGACTAGAATCGCAAAATGGAACCGTCATATATATAGACCCTTTTTTGACACAAAACCCAACAACACCGGATGAATTCAAAAACCCGGATGATGTGGACGTTATTTTATTGACTCACGGGCACGAAGATCACGTGGGCGACACGCTGGATATTGCCAAAAAAACGGGCTGTAAAGTGGTTGCACAAGTTGAGCTGTCTCACCTTTTGAAAAAACACGGGCTGGCGGAAGACCAGAGGATTGAGTTCAACAAAGGCGGGTCGGTTGATTTTGAAGACTTTTCCGTAACTCTTGTAAATGCAAATCACAGCTCTTCTTTCCAGGGTGATTATGCCGGCGAAGCGGGAGGATTAATTCTTTCATTCGACGACGATATTGCATTCTATCACATGGGAGACACCAATATTTTCAGCGACCTGGAAATCTACAGGGAGATTTATCAGCCTCATGTAGTTGCCGCACCCATGGGAGATTATTACACAATGGGTCCGCAGGAAGCCGCCATATGTTGTGAAATGCTGGCGCCAAAACTGGCTGTGCCGATTCACTACGGAACCTTTCCGGTGCTGACCGGAGAGCCGGAGGAGTTCAAAGAGTTTACCGAGGAGTATTGCGACACCGATGTCAAAATACCAAAACCCGGTGAACAGTTTCTGGGCGATGAATAATATTAATTAGCTTATACAATTTTACAAAACCGTCGGTTGATACATTTTCAGCCGGCGGTTTATTATTTTCACTTTTGATTTCTTCAACTGCAGTTTCTCTCCTTCATTAATTCTCTCCTTAGTATGTTGGCCTGAATTATCTGCGCGCTTCAGAATCAGACGTACGCATTCAGAACAAAAAATATCACCACTCCTGTGATCGAAACGTAGAGCCAGATCGGGAAAGTCCATTTAGAGACCTTTCGATGAGTGCTGAATTTCCCGGAAAAAGCAAAGTAGTAGCTGGTAAGTACCAATGGCACCACAAAAGCCGAAAGAATGATGTGCGAAATTAAAATTGCGAAATAGACCGGACGTATCCATCCTTCACCCGGGAATGGAGTATGCCCCACAAAGTTGTGGTACAAAAGGTAGCTGATCAGAAAAAGAGAAGATGTGATGAAGGCGGTCAGCATCAGCTTCATGTGGGTAACGTAATTCTTCTTTTTTATGGCAACAAACCCGGCTATAATCAGCACCGTGCTTACGCTATTCAATAGAGCATTCAGTGCCGGGAGCTGGTCTACCCACGTGGCAGTCGTTTCAGCTGTCTCTTTAAAATAGAGAAGCCAGATCAAAAACAGGAAAGCAGCTACACTGATCAATAAAATCAAGCCAATAGCTTTTCCTATACTCACTTCTTTTAAAAATTGTACCGTTAGCTTCTTATTTAAAGACTCATCCATACTTATAAAACACTTCTGTTGGCGATTTGTCGCACAAAACTAATGATTCTGCCAATAGGAATTTCAACATTTTTCAAATTCACATTCGTTTCTTCAAAAATAAAAATCTGCGCTCACAATGGAGCAGTGTCTCGCCAAAGTTGTAAACTCATATCGTACAATATCTTTTGAAAATAGTTCGATATTGAAGATAATGAAGCGTTTTTAATTCTGAAGCGTGTAAGATTTTTTGTGCTTTTATTGGGCATTTATATGATTAGGGTACTATCTTAGACACGTTCTCAACGTCAGAATATAAAGCCGTGGATGGAATCTTATTTAGATCGAATTTAAATACGGTCGCTCTCTCGACTTGGGTATGTACATTTCTATATTTTCGGTACTTTCTGTCCAACTAATTGTCGGACATGGGTATTTATTTTAATAACAGGTAATATTAAAACCTTTTATGGCTCAGATTTTCCCAAAGTGGACCAATGAAGCTCCACGCAGAATACTTATCGGTACTATCATTTTACTTAACGCGATGGTTTTTGGAGTCTGGTATTTCTTCTCTCCTGAATTTACGCAAGTGGGTTATGCACCTGAACAACCTGTTGAATTTAGTCACCAGGTGCATGCCGGCCAGCTTGGCATGGATTGTCAATATTGCCACACGCAGGTTGCTGAATCAAAGTATGCCAACATACCCGCGACGCAAACATGCATGAACTGCCACAACCAAATTAAAACGGACAGCGATAAGCTTGCCCCCGTACGCGAAAGCTGGGACACCAATGAACCCATCGAGTGGGTGCGTGTTCACATGCTTCCTGATTACGCCTATTTTAACCATGCCGCCCACGTTAATGTGGGAGTTGGGTGTGAGTCCTGCCACGGCAGGGTCGACAGAATGGAAATTGTCTACCAGGCTGAATCACTAAGCATGGGTTGGTGCCTGGATTGCCACAGGGAGCCTGAAAAACATGTCCGGCCTGTAGAAGAGGTTACAACCATGGGGTACGAAGTAGAAAACCAGCTTGAAGTTGGGCTAGAGCTTGTTGCTAAACAGAATATAAAAGCCCCTACTTACTGCCAGGCCTGCCATTATTAATTATTTGTCTGCGTAAACAACCGTTTGGTTTGAATGACGACCGTAATTCAATTTAATTTTTTCCACAGAGAATGAGTGATCAACAAAAAAACGAAAACACCTACTGGAAAAGCCTCAATGAGCTTGCTAAAAACAAGGAGTATAAGAAATACTCTGAGCGCGAGTTTCCGGAAGATGCATCCGAATTAACTGACCAGGTCTCCCGAAGAAGCTTTTTGCGGGTTATGGGAGCATCTATAGCACTGGCCGGATTTGCTTCATGCCGTAAACCGGTCCAGAAAATTCTTCCATTCTCGCGACAACCTGAGGATAAAGTTTTAGGCGTACCTAATTTCTATGCCACAAGTATGCCGTTCCAGGATACGGTAACCGGTCTGCTCGTTGAGAACAATGAAGGACGGCCTACCAAAATTGAAGGAAATGAAGACCACCCTTCAAGCACAGGCAAAACAAGTATTTATCACCAGGCCGCTATTCTGGGAATGTACGACCCCGATCGTTCACGAAACCCACGGCATGACGGGCAGAACGTAAACTATGAGGAGTTCAGAACATTTGCGGAATCACACTTCGCTGACTCTGACCGTAATATTCTATTTATCAGTGAAGCGAACTCATCACCAACCTATCACAGGCTAAAAGATCAGGTTTTGGACCGGTTTCCAAATGCCCGATGGGTTACATATGAACCGTTCGGAGATAATAACCGGATTGAGGGAGCTCAGCTCGCGTTCGGAGAACGACTCAGAACTGTAAATCACTTTGATAATGCTTCCGTTGTCATCTCTTTTGATGACGACTTCATGACACCTTCTGAGCATAAAAATAGTGTAGAGAACGCCCGACGCCTCACAGCGGCTCGTAAAGTTCGAAGTACGGACGATGATATGTCGCGCCTCTATTCTATTGAAAATTCATATTCTATTACCGGATCTTACGCAGATCACAGGCTGAGGCTCAAGTCTTCAGAGATTGAAGCGATGGTTTTTGCCCTTGCAAACAGACTATCGGGTGAACTGAGCGGCCTGTCGGCATATGCAAATCACACAAATCCTTTGAGTGGCCATGAGTGGGTTGATACACTTGCCAGTGAACTTCTCAACAATCGCGGCGAATCCATTTTAACCGCAGGACATGGGCTCAAACCCTCTGTTCACGCCACAATTGCAGCTATTAACAGTGCGCTTGGAAATATTGGATCTACAGTCACCATGCATCAGCTGCCGTTTCAGGATACAGAGAATTCACGCGATGCCTTTGCCGATGCAGTGCAAGAGGCAAGAGCCGGTGTGTACGATACAGCCGTTCTGATAGGCACAAACCCATTATATACAGCCCCCGCTGATCTTCAGTTTGGGGATGCTCTTGCGAATATTGAAACCAAAATTCATCTCTCCGATTATATAGATGAAACCTCGCGAGTGAGCGACTGGCATATCAACAGGGCCCATTTTCTTGAAGCCTGGGGCGATGGTTACTCCTACACGGGACAGCGCTCCATTATTCAACCTCAAATTATGCCTCTTTTCGATGGCGTAAGTGAGATTGAAGTGCTGCACACCATTCTGACCGGAGAAGAAGGGTCAGGCCACGAGCTTGTTCAGGAAACCTGGCAGGAATTTATTTCAGGAAACTTTACCCGCCAGTGGGAGCAGGTTTTACATGATGGAATGGAGTCAGATTCCGGCTTTGAGCAGTCATCCGTTTCACTATCGGGTAATTTCAGCAGTGATATTGGCCCGCTTCTTGAGACCGGTATCCATGAAGGAATAGAAATTACGATTAAACCCGATCCAACGCTTTTTGATGGCCGTTATGCAAATAATAGCTGGCTTCAGGAACTGCCTGATCCCATGACCAAAATTACGTGGGATAATGTAGCCCTGATGAGTGCTTCTACAGCTGTTGCGCTGGGCATAAATCCGGAACGAAGTTTCAGCAGCAACGATGTGCCCGTTGTACGGATATCAGCCGCTGACGAAACGATTGAAATTGCAGCATGGATTCAGCCCGGCCACGCCGACGACTCTATCACTCTATACACCGGATACGGCCGCGAAAACATTGGACGTGTTGCCGACGGTGTTGGAGTAAATGTTTACCCGCTTCGCACTACCGATGCCACCTATCACAGACCGGCTGACGTAAGCGCAACCGGACAAAAATACGAAATTGCATGCGTACAGGATCATCACAACCTCGAAGGGCGTGATATGGTTCGTTCTGCCTCGCTCGAAGAGTACAGAGAAAACCCTGAGTTTTCATCTTTTGAAAGCTTTCACGGTTTTGAAGTACCCGGAATGAAGGAGGCCCAGGCGATTGGCGACGACAGAGGCCCGATCTCACTGTTTACAGAACAGTACGGCCCCGATTATCAGCCCCAGTGGGGAATGGCAATAGATCTGAACGCCTGTTTTGGATGCGGCGTCTGTACCATAGCCTGCCAGGCCGAGAATAATATCCCGGTAGTGGGCAAGCGCGAGGTTGGCCGCCGCAGAGTTATGCACTGGATCCGGACAGATCGTTACTATGAAGGGGATCAGGACAATCCAAAAGTGTACCATCAGCCCGTACCCTGTATGCATTGCGAACTCGCCCCTTGTGAAGAAGTTTGCCCTGTTGCGGCAACGGTTCACAGCGAAGACGGCATGAACCAGATGACCTACAACCGATGTATCGGTACACGGTACTGTGCTAATAACTGTCCGTTTAAAGTTCGAAGATTCAATTTCTTCAACTATACCAAAGAGTATTTAACAACCGGTGACGATCCTGAAGTCATTCAAATGGCTATGAACCCGGAAGTAACCATTCGATTCCGCGGTGTGATGGAGAAGTGCAGCTACTGTGTGCAGCGGGTCAATCGCGCAAAAATCGATTCAAGAATTAAAACCGGCTCCCGGAAACCGGCTGACGGTACTGTTAAAACAGCCTGTCAGCAGGCGTGTCCGGCCGATGCAATCAGCTTTGGCGATCTAACCGATCAAAACAGCGTAGTTTCTCAGAATAAGATGAATGAGCGGAACTACGTGATGCTCGAAGAGCTCAATGTTCGCCCAAGAACATCCTATTTAGGAAAATTACGGAACACAAATTCTGAATTAGCTTAATTCAACCAAGTTATTTAATCGCAACAATTACAGCATGAGCAAAACGTACGAATACGTTCCTGAACCGGCGTTGGTAAAGGGGAATCACGATTTTAGCAGCATCACCTCCCTGATCACGGATATCAATATGAGGCCTACGCCTCCGCTATGGTACGTGGCCTTTGGATTATCAAACATTCTTCTGTTTGTACTGCTTTTTTCAATCGCCTACCTGATATGGGAAGGTACCGGTATCTGGGGCTTGAATCAGCCGGTTGGCTGGGGCTGGGCCATCATTAACTTTGTGTGGTGGGTAGGTATCGGACACGCCGGTACACTGATCTCCGCCATTCTTTTCCTGTTTCGTCAGGGATGGAGAACGGCTATTAACCGTTTTGCTGAGGCAATGACCATTTTTGCCGTGATGTGTGCGGGTATTTTCCCGGCCATTCACGTAGGCCGTATCTGGGTGATTTACTGGGTTTTCCCTGTTCCCAACTCAATGGCAATGTGGCCAAACTTCAACAGTCCGTTGCTGTGGGACGTGTTTGCCGTATCAACCTATTTTACCGTATCTCTTCTCTTCTGGTATGTAGGTCTTGTTCCAGACATGGCTACACTTCGGGATCGGGTTAAAAGCAAATTTGGTAAAATAATCTATGGAATTGGTGCACTCGGGTGGCGTGGAAGTAACCGTCACTGGTGGAACTATGAGAAATCTTACATGATCCTGGCCGGTCTTGCAACGCCGCTTGTACTTTCAGTGCATACCATTGTATCGTTTGACTTTGCCGTATCGATTATACCGGGCTGGCACACCACTATATTCCCACCTTACTTTGTTGCGGGAGCTGTTTTCTCAGGTTTTGCCATGGTGCTCACGCTGATGATTATTTGTCGTAAAATCTACGGTCTTGAAGATATAATGACTGATGATCACATCGAAAAGATGAATTTGATTATCCTTGTTACAGGCTCCATGGTTGGTTTTGCTTATATTATGGAGTTTTTTATTGCCTGGTACGGACAGGTAGAGTATGAAAAAGCGATCTTTATTATTCGAGCCACAGGTCCGTACGCATGGGCATACTGGATCATGATCGCCTGCAACGTTCTGTCACCACAGTTTTTCTGGTCGAAGAAATTGAGAAGAAACGTGACCTTTACCTTTATTATATCCATTGTTGTGAACATCGGTATGTGGTTTGAGCGATTTGTGATTACCGTCTCGTCACTCTCAACAGATTTCCTCCCCTCATCCTGGGGCTACTACTCCCCCACTATATGGGACGTACTGACTTATGTTGGTACATTTGGACTGTTTTTCACAAACTTCCTTCTCTTCCTGCGATTCCTGCCGATGGTAGCCGTCGCTGAACTGAAAGGTGCGATGCCGGAAGCAGATCCGCACAACTACGACCCGGAAACCGGAGATTATGCTCCAAAAAAGATTGAGATTCCTGAACCAAATAAAGAATCTGTATAGATATGAGTACTGAATCCTCAAAAGATACAATTTACGGAGTTCTGGCTGAGGTCAGAAATCCAAAAGAGTTGATCGATATTGCACGTACCGTAAATAAAAACGGCTACAAAAAGTACGATACGTTCAGCCCCTTCCCCATCCACGGAATGGAT
>CAZKIZ010000103.1:0-9874 GCA_964552935.1 uncultured Rhodohalobacter sp.
TTGTAGTAAAAAATGCATCCTCATACCCACACCGATCAGTATAGAGCCAAATTTAACCTCGCCCATCATTTTTATCTTGAAACGACAAATCGCCTTCCCTACTCCACAAGCGGAAAAGTTAAAGTAAATGTAGCCCCTTTTCCTTCTCCATCGCTGTCTACTTCAATTCTGCCCCCCATTTCGGTCATATAGTTGGCGCAGCTGTGCAGTCCGAAACCGTGGCCGCTTTTTTTAGTGGTGAAAGCGTGGGTAAATATTTTATCAAGGTTTTCTCTCTTTATCCCCATTCCGTTATCAGTTACGGATAAATGTATCGAGTCTCCATCTTGCCAGGTCTCTATGAGAAGCTTCTTATTCTCCGGGTGGTTGCTCTCCATCGATTCTTTAGCATTTTTTATGATGTTGACGAGCACATGGATCATTTTCGAGCGGTGTACGGTCACCTCATCCGTCGCATTAAATTTTTTAGTAACGTCCAGGCTGTGCCTCTCAATGGATCCCGCCTGAAGTGTAAGGGCGTTATCTATCATATCAGATAATGAGGCGTTCTCCATCTGCAAGCCTGCACCGGCATAATTTTGCTGAGCGGCAATCACTTCGTTGATTAAGTTAATTTTCTCAGTGAGCCGGTTTGACAGCGATATAATTTCCATCTGCTCTTTCTGCAGAGGTTCTTCCAGCCTAAGGTAATACTCCATCAACGTTTTACCCTTTGGATTTTCAGTCACAAATCGTTCGAGGTCATCAATATGTTCGCGGAGTACTCCGTTGGCCTGGACAAAATTGTTAACTTTTGAATTTTTTATCTTCTCATTGATGAGCGTGCTCGACGTGTTTACGCTGTTTAAGATATTACCAACGTTATGCAGAACGCCTGTTGCAATGTCGGCCATACCTGCCTTGTGGGCTTTTTCCACCACCTCATTTTGTGAGTTTTTCAATTTTTCTAAGGTCTCTTCGAGGTGATTTGTCCGTTCTGACACTTCCTCTTCCAAAACCCTGGTGCGCTCTCTGATATTCTGAACTTTCAGGTGGTACAGGCCTCCCATCAGCGAGAGCATAAATAGCGCGGATAAAGCATAAAACCAGGTAGTTGACCAGAATGGTGGAGAGATGATTATTGCGAGTGAAGCACCCTCGTCATTCCAGGCGCCATCGTGGTTCGAAGCTTTCACCCGAAAAACGTATTCACCCGGGTTCAGGTTGGTATAGGTAGCGTTGCGCTGCGGTCCCACATAGTTCCAATCGCTCTCAAACCCTTCCATCATGTAGGCGTAACTGTTCAGTTCTGCTTTAGTGTAGGTTAACCCGATATACTCCAATGTGAAAATGTTCTGATTGTACGACAACCTGAGAGTATCTGTAACCGAAATGTGCTTATCCAGCGGAGAATCATCCGACCTGATGCCCACAGACTTATTAAGCAATTTAAAGTCGGTAAAATATACCGTTGGCAGAAAGGGATTATCCACAACATCATCCGGATGAAAAATGTTAAAACCATTCATCCCGCCAAATATGATCTCTCCGCTGCTCAGTTTCTTGACGGAATAACGGGAAAACTCATCACCCTGAAGCCCGTCGTGCCTGTTGTAGTTTCTGAACGTGCCGGTCTGTTTGTTGTAATGAGAGATCCCCCGGTTGGTTCCAATCCATAAATTTCCATAGTCGTCCGTTACCAGTGATCTGATCTCATTACTTGGCAGACCATCGTTTACAGTGAACGTTTTAAATATTTCCGATTCAGGATCAAATCTGGTCAGCCCCTCAGCTGTGGCAACCCAAATAGTCTGCTCCTCATCTTCAGAAACCTGTCGAATTACATTACTTGGAAGGCTGTTTGAATCTGATGATTCATGGACAAAGTGTTCAAAGAGGGTTCTCTTTTTATTTTCTGATCTAAGCAGTACTAATCCCTCATGAGTCGATATCCAGATATTGTTATTACTGTCCTCAAAAATATGGGTGGCATAATTACTTGGAAATGAACGGGTAGAATCACCGGTCGTATTGCCGGTATAAATATCCTCAGCAGCCTCAAAGAATTTCATGTCTCCGGTCTTCTCATCGTAGCGGTAAAATCCTTCATCAAAAGCAGCGATCCAGATGTAGTTATGCTGCCGGTCAAAATGTACAGAGTAAACGTTATTCAGAGGGTATTCATGGTTGTCAATCATGTCGTGAAAGGATATAAAGCTACCCTCATCCTTATCCAATAAAATATTTAGGCCGCCTCTGAAAGTGCCTGCCCATAAATTTCCCTGCTCGTCTCTGTTCAGGTGAATTACGGCATTTGACGATAAAGAAGTTGGGTCGTCAGAATCGTGTATGAACGGTTTAATGCGTTCCGTTTCGCGGTTAAAATAACTGACCCCGCCGCCGTCGGTTGCAAGCCAAATATTGCCATCTTCGCATTCGAACACGTCTCTTATTACATGACTTTTAACCTCTCCGCGGAGTAAAGGGAGGTTAAAATCAGAGAACTTTCCACTGTATTTATCAGCTACGTTCAAACCGTTCTGTCCGGTACCAACCCAGTACCGGCCCTCTCGATCCTGAAAAACTGACCAAATTGAATCGTCTGTCAGGCTGTATTGATCCTGCGGATTGTTATAGTACCTGTGAAAATCGTCTGTCTCTTCGATATAGAGATGAAGCCCCCCGTTTTCGTTGCCCACCCACAGATTTTTCTCTCTGTCTGTGCTAAGGGAAAAAACGAAATTATTGCCGAGACTCCCGGGGTTTCCGGGTTCATGCTTGTACTGGTGAAATAGTGCTTCATCCTGTACAATTTCCATTCTGAACAAGCCTTCACCAACTGAGCCTAACCAAATATTTCCGTGCCTGTCTTTTGCAATAGAAACAACGTTATTTGTTGCGAGGGAATAAGGGTCATTGGCATCATGACTGTGCCGTTCAATAACTTCTCCTGAAATCGTATTTAACCGTATCAGACCCTCCCCCATCGTGGTCAGCCACAATGTGTGGTCACTTCCTTCGATCATTGAGTTTATAATCACTCCGCCAGGCAATTCAAAAGGCTCTAGCTGACTTTTCTCTTCATTCAGCTTGTAAAGTATTTCATCCCCGCCTGCAACCCATACCGTACCGCTATGATCCTGCAGAATTTTATTTACCGCGCTGGACGTTTCCGGATTATTGAGATGATTGCCCCCAAAAAAAACTCTCTCAAAATCATCCGTCTCATTGTTGTATTTATTAATTCCTCCTGCTGTACCAATCAGTAAGTCTCCGTCACTATCCTCATAAATATACCCCACAAAATTACTCATAATGCTGTTGGGATCGTCGCCGCTCAAGTAGATCCGGAAATCAATACCGTCATAGCGATGTAAACCGCTATGTGTTCCTACCCAGATATATCCGTACCGGTCCTGATGAATGGCCGTAATTCTGCCGCTGTTTAACCCTTCATAAATCCTTTGAAATTTCAAATCAGCCGGGTCATTTGAGGCTTCAGCCGCGGAATAGCTGAGCAAAAAGAGAAAGCAAAAACCCGCGAAAAAGAGGGGGAGTATATAAATGGGTAAATGCTTTGGAAGAATCCTTATCCGCCTGCTCTGTCTGTCCATACCTCTGGTATCGTTGGGTTTTATAGGAAGTTATGTTCTGTTCATGGTATCCCCACAAAGCAGTGGGCCTGTCCGGAATCGGCTTGTTCCGGGTTATATATGTTTAGATAACTCTCTCTCCCTGATGATGGGAAAAACTAACGTGAAGGTTGTTCCTTTGCCTTTTCCTTCACTGCTAACATCAATTTTCCCGCCCATCTCCTTTATATAATTGGCGCTGCTGTGCAGTCCAAATCCATGGCTTTTCTTCTTAGTGGTATAGGTATGTGAAAAAACTTTCCCCAGGTTATCTTTCCCGATTCCCGTTCCGTTGTCCGATACTGACAAATACACTTTATAGTTGTCTTCCCAGCTTTTGATGATAAGGTGTTTGTCTTCAGGGTGGTTGTTCTCCATGGACTCACCCGCATTTTTTATGAAGTTCACCAGAACGTGAATAAGCTTCGAGCGGTGTGCAACAACCGGGGTTGTTGCTTTCAGTTCTTTTGTGATTTTAAAATTATAATGGTCAACTAAATCGTCCTGCAGCGACAGCGTACTATCAACGATTTCTGAAAGATAGGTCTCGCTGGATACATTGGCTGACCCTGCATAAGATTGCTGGGCCGTAATAACATCATTGATGATGCTGATTTTTTGATCAAGCCTTTCGGATTGCGAAACGATCTCTTCACGCTCTTTCCTAAGGGGTTCTTCCAGTTTTAGATAGTAGTTCAGCAGCTTTTTCCCTTTAGGGTTATCGAAAATGAATTTGTCGATGTGATCAATATGTTTCCGAAGTAATTCATTGGCTTTGATCAGGCCCTCAACCTTGGAGTTTTTAGCCGTGTCGTGAATAAACGAGTTAGAACTATTTACGCTGCTCAATACATTGGCTACATTGTGAAGAACACCGGCCGCAATATCCGCCATCCCGGCTTTGTGTGATTTTTCTTCCAGCTCAGCCTCCGCTTTCTTCAGCTTTATTATAATAGATTCGAGTTCGTTCATTTTCCGGGTCAGCTCATCTTTAAGACGCTGGTTCTCCTCTTTCAGCTCTTCAATCTCCAGTCGTACAGACACAACATTTCGGCTATATTCAATGTAGCCGTAGATTAAAATGCTGCCAACTATAACGGTTAAAAAGCTGTAAAAGAGCACCGAAAACCAAAACGGGGATACCCCTGAACTCTGCATAATCGTCGGCAGACCCCAAAAGCCGGGAATTAGAGCGGCATGGGTTGCCGATTGCTTATCAACCGCAAAATATTCGCCATTCGTAAACGGGGTGCTTTCACCATGATGGTGATAAACTTCAGTTGTTTCTCCCTGAGCCTGACCATTGATTGATTTCACAATGCCGGCAGTTAAACAGGAGAGAAGGAATAACAGGATGTAAAAACGTAATCTACTTCTCATACTTTTCAACCAATTTCTTATCGCTGCGTCGGTTTGTAAGATCTAAATACTTATAGATAGTGTTTAAAAGCCTGTCTTTATCAAGTGGCTTTGTAATAAATTCGTCGGCTCCGGCATCCAGGCTGTTTTCGCGGTCCTCTGCCATGGCAGAGGCCGTGAGCATGAAAATGGGAATTCGCAGGCCTGTTTCACCCTCCTTTTCACGGATCAATTTTGTGGCTTCGTATCCATCCATTTCCGGCATCTGTACATCCATCAGGATGGCATCATAATCCGTGTTCTCGACTGCCTTGATGGCTTCTACGCCTGTTTCCACAACATCCACGGTCAGCCCCTCTCTGTCGAGAAATTTCTGAACCACAAGCTGATTCATTTTATCATCTTCTGCCACCAATATTTTCATTCCTGATAATGGAGATTCTCCATTATTCCCGAAGTTGTTTTCAGGCTTTTCCCTGTTTCTCTGTTCCGTCTGCTCTTGCTTCAGGGGAACTTCAAACCAGAATGTAGACCCTTCACCCGGTTTACTTTTCAATCCAACGGATCCCTTCATCAGTTCGGCCAGCTGTTTACAAATTGCCAGCCCGAGGCCTGTGCCGCCAAATTTTCGGGTCGTTGAGGTGTCTGCCTGTTCAAACGGGTCAAAAATTCCATCGAGCTTATCTTCGGGGATACCGAGCCCGGTGTCTTTCACAGAAAACTTTATGGTGAACTCATCACCTGATTTTTCAAGCAGGCTTACGTGAATCGAAACGCTCCCTTCTTCGGTAAATTTAACGGCATTACTGCCAAAGTTAAGAAGCAGCTGCTTTAATCTTGTTGGATCGCCAAGTAGCGATTCAGGGACATCTTTGTCGATATCGTACTCAATATCTATTCTTTTTACCCTGGAATAGAATGAAATGGTTTGGACCACTTCAGAGACAATCTCTTCAGGTTTAAATGGTACAATCTCGAGGTCCATCTTACCTGCTTCAATTTTTGAAAAGTCCAAAATATCATTCACGACACGAAGCAGTGAATCTGCGCTTTTTTTCACCATTTCTGAGAGCTTTCGCTGTTTTGCATTCAGCTCTGTTTCCAGCAGCAGTGAGTTCATTCCCATTACTCCGTTCATCGGGGTGCGAATTTCGTGGCTCATGGTGGCCAAAAAGGCGCTCTTCGTGGCTGTAGCTCTTTCAGCCTTCTCCTTCATTCGCTTCTGCTCTATCACAAGATTTTCCAACTCTTGTGTTCTCTCCTGCACTTCTTTTTCCAGTTTATCGGTGTAGGAGGCCGCTTCCCTCCGGAGGTTCCACTTAGTGGTGAGGGTAAGTGCCGTCTGTTTAAGCGCAGTAACGTCAAACGGCTTCTTCATGAAAAGCAGTTTGTCCGTATTCCCAAGATTTTTTACAATTTGATCCCAGGTATAGTCAGAGTAAGCGGTACAGATGACCATTTCAGTAAAGGGGTGATCGGCCCAAATATTTTGAATGGTTTCAATCCCATCCATGCCGGGAGGCATTCTTACGTCCATGAAAATCAGCGAATATGGATTTCCCTTAGAATGCGCATCATTGACCATTTGAATGGCTTCTTTACCCTGGTAGGCATGATCAATATCATAGATCGTCTCTGTTAACACGTCTGGTTCCGCCAGCGTAGATGATCCGAATAGATCATCTTCAATCTGACGCAACTCCATGTCTGAATTATTTTTATTGATCGACAATATCGCCTCGATATCCTCATGGATAGCTTCATTATCATCAACCAACAGAATTCTTTGTCTGTTTTCCATACCAACGTTTTCCGGGTGCTATATACAGTAAGCTACATTGAAATTCAGGTAACTGTTATTCATTTGTAAATCTAAGGGCAGTGTACTTATCGACAATCAAATCGTGAATCTAAAGCAGAAACGAATAATGTTTCCTAAGGGGGGCAGATGGAGAGGGTCTTTCTGGTGAATCATCCCGGCTTTTCGTGAGGGCAGATTTCTCAAAAGAAGTTCAAAATTTGTTGAGTTCTGCTTGATTTTTCCGCAAGCACGTCGTTGACCTGTGTAATAGTTATAACCGGTTAATTTCGTTAAGTTAATTTGATGGAGCGGCTGCCGGTAAAACTGCTTCACAAGATCTCTCTTCTCAAAAGTTCCGGGACCGGGTGCCATGTATCTAGAGAAGTACATGTTATGCACAACAATTTAACTGCAGCCGCTTTGATTTTTGGCTGCATGCTATCCTTTATTTATTGATAATAATTCTTCTATAAAAGAGCATGAGTTCATGGATAAATTCAATAGCAATGATCAACTTGGAATATTTGAACAAAGTAAACTGATCAATGAAAATGCCCGGTTAATTGGTGAAAAGCAGGAGCTTGAAAACAGATACATACTGGTCTCATCAAAAATTAATCATCTCAAAAACAGCATTAAAAATCTGAACCATGATGTCCGGAGTCCTATAGGGGCTATCATCGGCATGATTGACCTGTTTAATGTTGAAGACAAAGATAAGGTTGAAGTGGATACTCAAGATCTGATGATGATGAGAGAATCGGCTCAATCCTTACTGGATCTTATAAACAGCTCATTGGAAGACCAGGATATCCATGAACGTATGAATATCGACAGGGTACTCTCTTCCGTTATTTCGGAGATCAATCGATTATATCTCCCAATGGCACAGAATAAAGGTGTTTCACTTTCGATGGACAGCCATATCGACACAGAAATCCATCTGCCATCCAACTTTTTTATTAACCTGATTCAGATTGTTGGAAATTTGATCGGAAACGCTATCAAATTTACGCCCCGGAAAGGTTCAGTACATGTGGTCTTTAAACTGGATCGAAATGAATATCCCAGCATGCTGAACATGACGGTGGCTGATTCAGGAAAAAGCATGTCAGCCGGACAGGTCTCCGCATTTAATCTGGGCAAACCGGTAGAAAGATCAAAGGGAACGAATGGGGAGGAAAGCTATGGCCTTGGCCTACAGCACGTCATACAAATGGTTTCCGAAGACGATGGTCAGATTTTGGTGAAGAGCGGTATGGGTTTGGGGTCAAAATTTTCTTTGTCGTTTCCTATCTCTGAAAACAACTTAACCCTGGATAATGTGGCTCACTCAACAACTAAGAATGGTACTGTAACGGTAAAAAGCTCTCAGAGCTGAATTACCGTACATTTTCTTTGTAGCCGTTTCATCGTAAATGGGTCAAATGGTACAAGAACGTCTACAATTCCTGTGACTTCTCTTTGATCAATACATTCAATATGGAGTGATTGAGCGAGTAGTCAACCGGCAGGTCAATCAGATGGACACCTTTGGAGTTCAGACATTTCGCCAGCGTACTGCGGAACTCTTCATCACTCTCCGGCCTGTGACCTGTGGCGCCGTAGCTTTTCGCGTACTGCACAAAGTCGGGGTTTTTAAAGTCGAGGCCGTAATCGTCAAACCCCATATCTTCCTGTTTCCACTTTATCATCCCGTAAGCGCCATCATTTAATATAATCACAACCAGGTCCAGGTTGCATCGTACGGCGGTTTCGAGTTCCTGGGAGTTCATCATAAACCCACCGTCGCCGCAAACGGAAACAACGCTGCGATCGGGGTGGATCATTTTGGCCATCAAAGCGGATGGCAGGCCGGCTCCCATCGAGGCCAGGGCGTTATCGAGAAGGAGGGTGTTTGGGGAATAACATTTATAATTGCGGGCAAACCAGAGTTTATAGACTCCATTATCGAGCGTGATGATATCTTTGTCATCCAGTTCGTTTCTCAAAATATTTACAAGCCGCTGCGGCAGCATGGGAAACCGGGTGTCTTCAAAGTATTTGCTTAAAT
Organism: uncultured Rhodohalobacter sp.; assembly: GCA_964552935.1. Lineage (GTDB taxonomy): Bacteria > Bacteroidota > Rhodothermia > Balneolales > Balneolaceae > SW132. Next base: position 8,825 of record CAZKIZ010000103.1, read on the forward strand.
GGCTGTCTACGTCCTTTTTTACCTTTTTGTAAAAGGCGTCATCCCACTCGATATCTTTGTTGATGTGGCTGCATAACTGTTGCACAGATTTTTCAATATCGCCCACCACATTCAGCTGAGGAAAGTAAACTGCATCCACTTCTGCGGGGAAAAAGTTCATGTGAATCACCTTTCTTCCGTCATGGTGCATAAAGAACGGAGGTTTTTCAATTACATCGTGGCCAACATTAATGATAAGGTCGGCTTTGTCGATGGCCCGGTGCAGAAAATCGTGATCGGAGAGTGCTGCTGTACCAAGATATTTGGGATGGCGTTCATCAATTACGCCTTTACCCATCTGCGTGCAGAAGAAATGAATCCCTGTCCGGTCGATAAACTCGGTGAGCGCATCCCTGGTGTTTTTGCGGTTTGCTCCGGCTCCAATCATCAAAAGCGGAAATTCTGATTTTTCAATCATCTCCACAGCCTCTGAAATAGCCTCTTCATCGGCATCCGGCCGGCGGTGATGCACCACATCAAAGACCCGGCTATCGGTCTCCTCCTTTGCGATATCTTCCGGCAGCTCAAGGTGCACGGCGCCCGGACGTTCTTCCACGGCCAGCCGAAAACACTCGCGGACCAGGGAGGGAATGGTATTGCCGTTCACAATCTGTTTGGTAAATTTGGTGAGCGGCTGCAGCATATCCACAACGTCAAGAATTTGAAACCGGGCCTGTTTACTCGTTTTGATCGGTTTTTGACCCGTGATCAGCATCATCGGCATGGCGCCGAGCTGCGCATAGGCTGTGGGAGTTACAAGATTCGTGGCTCCCGGACCCAGAGTGGCCATACAGACGCCGGGCTTTCCGGTCAGCCGCCCGTAGGTTGCAGCCATAAACCCGGCCCCCTGCTCGTGGCGTGTTAACACTAGTTTTATGGACGATTCTTTTATGGAGTTCAGCAGATCAATATTCTCTTCTCCGGGCACGGCAAAAATATATTCTACTCCCTCGTTTTCGAGTGCTTTAACAAACAGGTCAGATGCTTTCATAAAAATTGTTGTTTAAAAGG
>CAZKIZ010000104.1:0-9816 GCA_964552935.1 uncultured Rhodohalobacter sp.
AAACCTGACAGGTTTAGGGTTGACATGGCACTACGATGGATATCCGCCGCCGGTAGTGATATAATTTCTGAGAGAATCGATCTCATTTTTCTGTGACTTTATAACGCCCTTTACGACGTCCCCGATTGAGATAACCCCTTCAACTTTATCTCCATCCAGCACCGGGAGATGCCGGATTTTTTTATTGGTCATCAGCTGCATACAGAGATTGATATTATCGGACTGCTTCACGCAAATCACCTGATCAACCATAATGTCGGACACAGGTGTATCTTTAGAGGTTCTGCCTTTCAGAATAACCTTATTTCTATAATCCCGTTCTGAAATAATTCCTTTTAGTTTGCCCTCTTTCATCACAAGGAGTGCACCAATATTGTGCTCTTCCATTTTAGAAATTGCGTGCAGGACTGTTTTCTCCGGCTCCACGGAGATGATTTCACGCCCTTTGCTGTCCAGTATATCCTTTACTTTCATAACTCCTCAAATTGGTGGGTTATTATTATTACCATGATTGTAATAAACAAAAAAATGGAAGAGTTGCAACAGGGAGTTTTATTTAAGCCGGAAAAAAGAGAATTAATGTGCTGATTCAAAAATGGATTTCATCATCTGTTTGTAGTGTGGAGTAAGTGCAACATCACGCCTTTCCATCATTTTTTCCATCGCTTCTACAGCCTTTTCAAATTTATACGGCACAATACGTTCTGTGCTCACCCAGCTAAATGAGGGGATAAATTTTGGCTGGTAACCAAACGAAAACAGGTTGCTGCAGACGCCGCAGAGAGTTCCGGTATTGAGCATTGTATTTATTCCTGTTTTGGAATGATCTCCCATCACGGTACCGATAAATTGCTGACCTGTATCAACCTCTTCATCCGAAGACCAGCTCCGGAAACTTACATTACTGTAGTTGTTCTTAAGGTTTGATGTGTTGGTATCGGCCCCAATATTGCACCACTGCCCAAAAACTGAATTGCCCGCATATCCGTCGTGTGCCTTGTTGGAGTAGGAGTGAAACAGGACATTGGCAATTTCGCCACCCACCTTACAAACCGGTCCGATAGTTGTATCTGCATATATTTTGGAGCCCATTTTTACAACTGAGTTTTCGCAAATAGCTGTTGTTCCCCGTATCACGGAGTTCGCCATAATGTGGGCGTTTTTCCCGATATAAATGGGCCCGTCGTCTGCTTTAAGAATAGTGCCAGGTTCAATGGAAGCTCCTTCTTCTATATAGATATCATCCTCGTTTACAACGATTACGTGCTCAAATGTTTTGGGTTTAACGAACGAGTGGTGTTCTAACCGCTTAATATCCTGCTTTATCTCTCTGCCGTTGTACTGAAAAATCTGCCAGACGTGATTGAGCATTGATACATTTTCGCTGAACTCTGCCCTCTTCACCTGGGAAGTATCGATTCCGTTCTGAAGCCAGTTCTCATGAATATCGGGTCCTGCGTGCGCAGCAATTAAAATGTTTTCATCAAAAATAGCTGTACCTTTTGAGAGACTCTTTATCTTTTTAACGATTGAGCTATTTGGGAACACCCGCGAATTGATCCAGTAGGATGAACCGTCAGGGCTAACCTTATGAGGTTCAGGGAATACTCCTTTGAGGGGTTCACGCAAAGGTCCTGAGGGTGTATGATCCGAACCCAGGTCTGCCGCCCACTTTTGGCCGAGCGTTAACACGCCGACTCTGAGATCGTAAATCGGGCGTGTTAATGTGAGAGGGTGAAAATTTTCTAAGTAGCTGTCTTCAAAAAAGGTTGGAATGATTGTCATACCTATAGAAATAAATAATTTTATATGGATTTATAGATTTCTAAATTAGACAAATTTGACTGAAGACAATAGTCAATACAGACGATAATCATCGAAAGCGAAAATATATAAATAATAAAATCAAAGCTGTATGTGTGGAATAGTTGGATACGTGGGAGAAAAAGATGCCGGTAAAATACTGGTAAAAGGTCTCAAGAGATTGGAATACAGGGGATACGACTCTGCAGGTATCGCATTGATGAATGGGCAGATGCAGGTTCACAAAGGAAAAGGAAAGGTTGTGAACCTCGAAAAATTGATGATCAAAAATAAAGCAGTCGGAAAGATCGGCATTGGCCATACACGCTGGGCTACCCATGGAGAGCCAAATGATGTGAATTCTCATCCTCATTTGAGCGAAACTGGAAATATTGCCGTTGTTCATAACGGGATTATTGAGAATTATAACGCCCTGAAAAAGAAATTGATTGAGAGAGGCAGAACGTTTAAAAGCGCCACGGATACCGAAATTATCGCCCAGCTGCTGGAAGAGATCTACACAACTTCCGATGTGACGTTCGAACAGGCTATCCAGCTCTCATTGAAGCAAATAGTCGGGACCTACGGCATTGCTATCGCCAACATGGCTGAGCCGGATAAACTCTATGTGGCCAGGAAAGGATCCCCGCTTCTGCTGGGTATTGGTGATAACGAGATGTTCATTGCTTCAGATGCATCCCCAATTGTAGAGTACACCAACAAAGTTATCTACCTCGACGACGGGGAGATGGCGGTTGTCACGAAAGACAGCTACCAGGTGAAGACTATTGAAGATGTTGAATTAACAAAAGAGATCCATGAGCTGGCTATGGGGCTCGAGGCAATTGAAAAGGCGGGCTACCCCCATTTTATGCTCAAGGAGATATTTGAGCAGCCGCGCTCTATTGCAGACTGCATGAGAGGCCGAATTAACCCTGAAGAGGGAACCATTCAGCTGGGTGGTCTGGTAGACGTAATGGATCAGCTTGTGTCTGCAAAACGAATTGTGATTGCTGCCTGTGGTACAAGCTGGCACTCCGGCCTGGTGGGAGAATACCTGTTTGAGTATCTCGCCAAAACTCCGGTTGAAGTAGAATATGCCTCTGAATTCCGGTATCGTGATCCGCTAATCGGCGAAGGCGATGTGCTGCTCGTTATATCACAGAGTGGTGAAACAGCCGATACCCTTGCAGCTCTGAGAGAAGCGAAACAGCGCGGAGCCCTTGTGCTTGGAATCTGTAATGTTGTGGGCTCCACAATTTCGCGGGAGACCGATGCGGGAGTCTTTACTCATGCCGGCCCTGAAATTGGTGTTGCCTCTACTAAAGCGTTTACCGCCCAGGTTGTTGTATTAACGATGATGGCGATTCGCATTGGGCAGGATAAAGGAGTTATCTCCGATGAGCGCGCTAAAGAGCTGATACGGGAGCTGAATCAAATTCCTGATAAAGTGGAGCAGATACTCACTGAAAATGACGAGCCGATAAAAGAGATGGCGAAACTCTTTACCTACGCGCCCAATTTTCTCTACCTTGGGCGGTCGTTCAATTTCCCTGTGGCTCTTGAGGGTGCTCTTAAATTGAAAGAGATCTCCTATATCCATGCCGAGGGATATCCGGCCGCAGAAATGAAGCACGGACCTATAGCGCTTATTGATGAGATGATGCCGGTGGTTGTGATTGCCGCTACGGATCATACGAATGATAAAATGGTCTCGAATATTGAAGAGGTGAAAGCGCGGAAAGGGCGCATCATCTCGATAATGAACCACGAAAACGGGGACGTAAAAGATCTCTCTGAATTCTCAATTCAGATACCGGCTACGGAAGACTCTTTCTCCCCGCTGCTGACCGTTATTCCGCTGCAGCTGCTCTCATACTATATAGCTGTGAACCGGAAGTGCAACGTTGATCAGCCGCGTAATCTTGCTAAAAGCGTAACCGTAGAGTAGGTGCAGAGTTTCTGCATCTGAAACTCATTTTTTCCCTACTTTGTTGATACAGTATGGAAAAAGTGATAAAAAATATGGTGTGCCCGAGATGCGTGGAATCTGTTGAATCCATTGCCAAAAGTCTGAACCTTCCGGTCAAAGATATTTCGATCGGAAGTATAGACTTTGAAAGAAAGTTAGACGAGCGCGAACTGCAGCAGCTGTCTGATCAACTCAACAGCAAAGGATTTGAGCTTGTCACAGACCGCGAAACAGAGCTGGCAAATCGAGTTAAGCTGGCTCTGATCGAGTACCTTTCTGATCTTGAGACAAACAGCTCACCGGAAAAGATTTCATCATTCATCGGGAAAAAACTACACTACAACTACTCCTACCTGAGCCATATTTTTGCTGAAAAAGAGGGCGAAACGATCGAGACGTTCCTGATAAAATTAAAGATTGAGCGCGTTAAGGAATTGATCAGCTACAGGCGTTACACACTCAGCGAAATTGCCCACATGCTAAAGTACAGCAGCGTGCAGTATCTCTCCAATCAATTCAAAAAAGTTACGGGTCAGACCGTCACTGAATACCGAAAAAGTGGTTCAGGCTCTCGAATTTCAATTGACGAGCTGTAATCTAAAAATATTACACAACCTTCTCTTCTGAATGTGATTGATTCAGGCACGCCTTTCTTATTTTAAAACTTGAGTTCGATTGTTAAATCATAATCGTAAAAGTCCCCCTTGTTAGGGGAGAATTTCTCTTGACCATTTGATAAGGATTTAGAATCGAACTCCGGTTTAAAAAGAAATGAAAAATTCGCTATGAAACAGTCGTATTACGTGAAAGGAATGATGTGCGCAGGCTGCACAAGCTCAGTAGAAAAATCGATATCTAAATTAGATGGCGTCGATTCTGTATCCGTGAATCTCGCATCCGAAACGGCATCTGTCATTTTTGATGAATCGAAACTGAGCGAACGAGAGATTGCGGAAGCTGTAAAAAGCGCCGGGTATGAACTCGAATTAAATGGCGAGAGTGAAACGGAAGTCACCCTCCTGATAAACGGCATGCACTGTGCTGGATGCGTTGGGAGTGTTGAAAAATCACTTCAGCAAGTGGAGGGCGTTCTTTCAGCTTCTGTAACTCTTACAACCGAACAGGCAGTGGTAAAGTACAGATCGTCCGTTGCCGGAACAGAAGAGCTTGAAAAAGCTGTAGAGAGAGCAGGATACAGCGCTGAAGCAATTCAGAATGAGAGCAGTGGCGGCGAGCCTGACAAGCTTCAGAAAAAAAGAGCCAGGGAGGAAGAGAAGTTGCGTGATGCACGGAAAAAAATGGTTCTGAGCTGGATCATCACGCTGCCGCTGATGATCTGGATGTTTGTTGATATGGTGCTGGGTTTTAAAATCACATCTCACGCAGTTATGGAGAGTGTGATGACGGCAGGAGCTGGCTTTGTGATTCTTTATCCAGGCTTACAAACCTTACGCGGGGCGTGGAGATCAGCGCTTAATATAAATCCGAATATGGATGTGCTTATTGCGATCGGAACCATCGCTTCCCTGGTGACCGGTATAATGGCGTTGAGTTACCACCTTGGGATCTCCTCCGTGATGATATACAGCTTTTCAGGTATCGCTGCCATGATTATGGCCTTTCATCTGACGGGAAGATACGTGGAGACGAAAGCGAAGGGCAGGGCTTCCGATGCGATTACAAAGCTGCTGACGCTGGAGGCAGAACGTGCACGAGTGATCCGCAACGGGGCTGAAATGGAGATCGATAGTTCAGACCTGAGGAAGGGCGACACAATGCTCATTCGTCCCGGTGAAAAAATACCGGCTGACGGAAAAGTCGTCGATGGAACATGCTCAGTGGATGAGGCGATGGTAACCGGCGAATCGATGCCGGTGGTTAAGCAGAAAGGGGACGAAGTGATCGGCGGGACCATTAATATTGAGGGCGCCATGCATGTTAAAGCAACCAGGGTTGGCAGCGACTCATTTCTGAACCAGGTGGTTAACCTGGTTGAAGAAGCCCAGAATTCGAAAATTCCAATACAGGATTTTGCAGATCGTGTGACGGCTGTTTTTGTGCCCGTCATATTGGGGATTGCGTCGTTAACTTTTTTGATGTGGTGGATTCTACCGGAGCTTTTTCAGCCGGTTTTAGAATTTGGGGATCGCTTTTTGCCGTGGATTCTGTCTGATCTGCCGGTTGTTAGCCAGGCATTTTATGCGGCGCTTGCAGTGCTTGTCATTGCCTGTCCCTGTGCGTTGGGACTGGCAACTCCAACAGCGCTCATGGTCGGGTCAGGCCTTGGGGCAGAAAATGGAATCCTGATCAGGAAGGGTGAGGCGATTCAGAGAATGGAAGAGGTGACCACTTTTGTGTTCGACAAAACCGGCACGCTTACAAACGGCCGCCCGGAAGTAACCGACATGATACTCATCGGAGATTCCAAGAGACGTGAAGCAGCATACGCCGCATCGCTTGAAAATCTTTCTGAACATCCGATAGGCAAAGCCATTGTCCGTTACTTTGAATCGGATGAGGTCAGCCATGAAGCCGGTGAATTTAAATCTCATATCGGTATGGGAGTTGAGGGACAGGTTGATGGGCACCATGTAGCAGCGGGAAATGAGGAGCTGATGGAAAAGCTGGATGTTAAGATACCTGAAGGGGCGGATTCAGATGCAAAGGAACTTATGGAGGAGAGCAAGAGCGTTATATACGTAAGTGTGGATAACATGTTGATATCTCTGTTTGCCCTGCAGGACACCCTCAAGAAGGATGCAGGGGCAACGATCAGGCAGATTCATGCACAAGGTTTCAAAACAATGATGATTACTGGGGACCAGGCTGAGGTTGCAAAATCGATTGCTGACGAAATTGGACTTGCTGATTTCAGAGCTAAGGTAAAGCCCGACGAGAAGGCGGCCATCATTAAAAAGCTGCAGGAGGAAGGGGAAGTTGTTGCAATGGTTGGGGATGGCATAAATGATGCGCCTGCACTCGCGCAGTCTGATGTTGGGATTGCCCTTGGATCAGGTACGGATGTGGCCATTGAGTCCGGCTCCATCATACTGATTAAAGGTGATTTAGAGGCGGTGCTGAAAGCAATTGATCTGAGCCGGTTAACGATGAAAAAAATTCGGCAAAACCTTTTTTGGGCTTTCTTCTACAACGTGATGATGATTCCCGCAGCCGTGGTTGGCTGGATGCATCCTGTACTGGCAGAAATAGCGATGGCTTTGAGCTCAATAAATGTAGTAGGAAATTCTAAGAGACTGGAAAAAAGAAAACCGTCAGGATTAGAATGATTAGAAAGTTGTTATGGTTTGTAACGAATACCATTAAGGTTACTCTTGTTTAAGAAGGCTGTAAGGCGTGTCGATAAAATTAGTCAGATAAGTTTAAATTAATTTTGTTGATAACTTGATCTTAAGCTATACATTTTATACCTATAGACATTAAAATTTTCTTAACGAAAACTGCTCTTAAAAAAAATGAAAAATTGGAAATCTCTCTTGTTTAAAATTGCTCTGCTTGTCGTTATTGCAATTGTGATTACTACCGGCTGATATTCTTATCTTATGTAAAAACTTAGACGGAATTCTTTAACACCATCTGTAGATGAGGTATACCGTCAAGATCATAAACATCCGAGGTACTATTAAATCCTAAACCGGAATAGTACTCTTCGAGATGGGACTGCGCCTCAATTCTTACCGCAGATTCCGAACCCTCAAGAGCTTTCTCTAATCCTTTCAGGATAAGCTCTCTCCCATATCCGTTTCCTCTCTCTTCCAACCTTACTGCGATTCGTCCAAGGGATACCTCTTCAAATTTTTCACCTGCCGGAACAATTCTCAGATACCCGATCAGCCGGCCTTGGTTGTTCTGCATCAAAAGGTGAGCTGAGATTTTATCCAAGCCGTCAATATCATCATAAATACAGTTCTGTTCTATGATAAAAATATCCTGCCTCAGCTTCAGAATTTCGTAAAGATCTTCAGCGCTGCATTCCGACAGGTTTTTGTAGAATGTCCATTTCATATTCTTAAAAACTTTTATCTGTTGATTACGTAGGATTTGTTAAATCAGAACTAAACAGTCCAACGATGTTAAAAACTTTACTGATAAACAGCATTGTTATTTTTTTCGGTGCGCACCTGCTCAAAGGCGTAACCATATCAAATTACTGGACCGCAATCGGTGTAGCCATCGTTCTCGCGATTTTGAATATTTTGATACGCCCGCTCATTCTTCTCTTAACGCTGCCCCTTACAATTCTCACGCTCGGCCTGTTTGTTCTGGTTATCAATGCGTGGATATTGATGATAGCAGACAAATTTGTAGATGGATTGAAAATCAAAAATTTCGGTTGGGCGGTAGTGTATGGCCTTTTCATTTCCATGCTAAATAGTATCCTGCTTGTAATCTTCTGATTACGCCCGTCCGCAATAACTAATCATTCTTTGCAATGATCCAGACTGCATGAACAATTCCCGGAATAAAGCCAAGAATAGTTAGCAGAATATTCAGCCAAAAGTGCGGTTTGATACCGACGGTAAGAAAGACTCCGAGAGGCGGGAGAATGACGGCAAAAATTATTCGAATGATGCTCATTGGGTCTGATTAGGTTTCTATTGGGTTTTACATCGACAACAATAATAACTGTTCTGATTGGACAATGCTATCGTAACTCTTTTGCGATTCGTCCCTTTTTATTCTCCTAAAAACCTGTTTCTCAACTCCAGCCACTCCTCGCTTGCAATATAGTCCAGGATGATACGGTTCATATCGTTTCGGTACTCAGCCCCGAGCGGCAGTGCAATTCCGTAATACTGATCGTTAAATGTATTGGGAAGAACACGAACACTGTTTCTGAAATCGAGCTGAGTAAAATACTGAATGATCGGCGCATCATGAACGAAAGCGTCGATTTCGTTCTCTTCCACAGCTCTGAGCCCGGCTTCAATGGTCTCGTATGAATTGGCGCGGATTCGTTCTGTATCCAGATAATCCATGGTTGCCGACTGCTGCAGGGCGCCCACACGCACGAATGGAAGATCAGCCGGCCCGCTCACCCGGCTGTCGAGCTGTGTAACGGTCAGGCTTGATGCGATCGAAGCGGTAAAAAAGGAGATCACAACAATGCCCGTGAACATCCAGATAAACCCGACTACGCGTCCACCCGTTGTGCGGGGAGATTTATCACCATAGCCTACGGTTGTCATGGTGACAGCGGCCCACCAGAATCCGCTTCCTAAACCTTCCGCTGCAGATCCGCCGAATTCTTCCGTATTCTCTTTGCGTTCAAAAATCCAGACCAGGAATCCCCAAAAGAGGAGCAGCAAAAACAGTAGAAGCAGAACCCAGAGAAAATCAAAAGAAAATATAGCCAGAAACGAATGCCAGGCGCCCGCCGGCTGGTACGATACCGCAATGCCTATGCCGGTCACAAAAAACGGGTGCGTAAAATCGACTCTCTCTTCCCGCTCAGATGTAATGTTAAGCGCAGATGCAGACGCGTAGAGTGACCCATCTGCCGCTCCGTCCAGCATTCCCTGGATATCCCGCTTCTCATAACGGTACTCAATGCCGGTTTGTTCGGCGATATGCTCCCAGAGCGCGATGGTCAGTCCGCTGAAGGTCCCGTCCTCTTCTTCAATTACAAAAGGCGGAGCTACCCGTATGCCTATAACGTTCTCCTCTGCCTGTTCGGAAATCACGGAGGCATTCAGCGAGGTGATGGGGGTGCAGATCAGAATAGTAAGGAGAAGCAGAGTGTGTCGGTGGAGGCTCATAAAAAATAGATTTTCAGATTTTTCAGTTTTGTCAATGTAAATAATTGAAAGCAATAGTTCCTGACTGCATTCCGGAGTTATTGGAATTAATCTGATCTACACACAGAATTTGTATATAACCTGCATTATTCACCAAGAAGTTTGGTTGTGGATAACCCCGACAGCTGTCGGGGTCGGAAATGGTGGCGGAAACGTACACGTGTACGTTGAGCAAACCATTTTTGAGATAACGCAGTCCACAGGCAAAATTCGCAGGATCTGACA
>CAZKIZ010000105.1:0-9775 GCA_964552935.1 uncultured Rhodohalobacter sp.
AATCATTACTTAATCAGCGTCAGTTTTCTCATCATTACCTCGTCACCGGCAGCCATCCGGTAGAAATATATACCGCTGGCAAGGTTAGAGGCGTTGAATTCAACGCGGTGATGCCCGGCCTGCATGGTTTCATCCACCAGCGTGGCCACACGCCGGCCGATCATATCGAATACTTCAAGACGCACTTCGCTCTGCTGCGGCAGCTGGTAACCGATCGTTGTTGTAGGATTGAACGGGTTGGGGTAATTTTGTGCGAGAGTGAATTCCTGCGGTATGCCCGATCCTTCATCCTCAATCGACACAGCAGTTTCAATACTGGCCACGATGAATTCACTGAAACCGGGGAGCTGCACTTTAAGAGCGTCGAGGTCTATGTCATACTCAGTGTTACTAAGCATTGAGAATTCCCCGATGTCGGCCACAGGCCTGCTGTAAATGGCCAGTTCTTCAAGATTTTCGACATCAGGCAGATCAAAATCATGAAGATAGAGTATCGCCGTCTCAAATGAGTTTCCAAGGGAAGTTACGACCCAGCTGAAATCGCTCTGAATTTTAGGCGGCGGCCCTGTGAATGACACCTCTTTGGGGGGCGTTTCCAGAAAATCGACCAGAACATCGAACTCCACATCCTGCGGGATACCGGTAAACTGCAGGGATAACCCGGTTTCTTCAAATTCCTTTCTTACATTGTTTTCGGTGATCCTGCCTCTTGATGACCTTGTCGTACGTTGACTTTCGTAGGCGCCAATGTCTACCGTTCCCCCTGAAATACGTGAGTTGCCTGCAAGATCGGTCGCAATGTTTTCTGCAATACCGCCCGCAAAGTACGGTTCGTTCGTACCGCTCTGAATGGCCGGACTATCTGCAGTCAGCTTGAAATCTCCATTCTCTGCATCCACAAAAAGCGGATTGGTGCTTATGTTGCCACCGCCGTCCTGAATGCCTGCGTTAAAGACGGGGCCATCGGTTCCGCCATAAATCAGGCTATTATATATCATAACGGGAGCGGATTCAAAATTCCGAATTTCCGAAGCATCAGTTTCAGCATCATTTTCCCAGAGGATAACATTTATCAAATCAATCGAGCCGGATGTGTGGTGTACTATCGCTCCGCCGCCTCCAAAAGCCTTATTTCCAGTGAATGTCGAGTTTATGATGACCGGCTCACTGTCGGCAATGTTATGCATTCCGCCCCCCATACCACCAGCGCCATTGACACCCGCTACGTTGCCCACGAAAAGTGAATTTACCACTATCGGATGGCTTTCGTAGAGGTTCCTAATGCCACCACCACCGGCATTTCTTCCCGTATTCTCCTGAAATACTACCCGGTCAATGAGCGGAGAGCTGTTTTGCCAGTTTAATATTCCGCCCCCCGATTCGGCCGAGTTATTCCTAAATGTCACATTCGTGATGGTCGGACTGCTGCCGTTAATGTTCGCCAATCCACCGCCTCCGAAATGAACATAGTTGTCTTCGATTATAAGATTTTCAAGCGTTGGAGAACCACCTTCATTAAAAATCCCGCCACCGGAGCGTGTAGGAGCAATCAGGAGAGTATGAGTTACATCAGCATTGCCTCCGGTTATGGTAAATCCGTCAAGCACAGCCGTTTCATCGGTACCGGACGCATCCACCACACTGAGACTATTTCCAGTAAGTGTTCCGTTGACGTTGATATCGCCGGATAAAATCGTCTGATGTTCAACCCAGTCTCTTTCGCTTAACTCACTCTCGAAGCCGGCAAACCCGCCATATATGGCTACGCCATTTCTTAAATCAAATGCAGCATCCCGATCACCCGATTCGCTGGTCGGATAATATGTTCCCGCTGCAACCCAAATCTCGTCTGTTCCTCCGAAAGCTGCCCGTTTAATCCCCTCTTGCAGTGTTGATAAAGGGCTGCTCCAGCTGTCACCTGAGTTGGCATCATTTCCCACTTCTGAATTCACGTATATACGAGGAATGGTGCAGGTGAATCCGTCTCCGATTATTGTCCAGTCGGCCTGATTTACCAGGTAATCTCTGGCGTCAGAGCTGCTGCAGTACCTGAGCTCCAGTGCTCCAAGAGTAACGTTATTCGGCTGATTATTTTCTGCAACGAAATCAGCCCATCCACTGAGCGTAGCATCGTAATTAACTGTAGACAGCCCGGATTCGTTGAGCATGTTTTCCATGTTCGAGAGCACGCCAAGAGACGATATGTTCCAGTCTCCGATAGCCTGATCAAAAGATTCAGCCTTATTGAACATGTATGCCATTGAGGTTACCGATGATACGTCCCAGTTCCCGATATCCTGATTGAAAGCAATCGCATTTCTGAACATACTGCGCATGATTGTTACGGATGATACATCCCAACCGCTAATGTCCTGGTTAAATGAGTTTGCAGATGTAAACATGCTGCGCATACTCATTACAGACGATACATCCCACCCGCCGATATCCTGATTGAAAGAATTCGCTCCCCTGAACATCTCCATCATATCGGTCACAGACGATACATCCCACTCCCCTATATCCTGGTTAAAGTCGTTCGCATTCCAAAACATTCTTCTCGTACTTGTTACCGACGATATTTCCCAACCCCCAATCTCCTGGTTAAAAGATCTTGCACCGCGAAACATGTCTTCCATACTTATTACTGAAGAGACATCCCAGCTGCCAATATTCTGATTAAAGTTATTTGCATTTCTGAACATGTTTCTCATGGAAGTTACAGAGGATACATCCCAGCCGCCTATATCCTGGTTAAATGAACTACTGAGATTTGCTGAAAACATTGAGTGCATGTTTGTAACTGAGGAAACATCCCAGTCGCCAATATCCTGATCGAAATGAAACGCGTTTGAAAACATGAATTGCATATCAGTTACTGATGATACATCCCAGTGCCCTATTTCCCCATTGAATTGAGTTGCCCCGGAGAACATTAAAGCCATTGAATTAACCCCAGAAAGATCCGGCGCATCTTCAGCGTTTGATGTAAAGTTAGATGCACCATAAAATGCACGTTCCATATTCGTCCATGGAATATCTCCCCACTGCTCGATGGTTAGAATTTTTTGTCGGTCTCCTGTACTGTTGAAGTAGATTCTGGGAAAGTCCCCTGTAATTTCGATGCGGTACGTTCCCGGCTGAGGAAAGGTGATGGTCAGAGTGCCCTCAGCACCGGTTATGAGACCATTAATATCAGCATCATCCACAAGTTCCCAGGAAACTTCATAATTGTACCCGTCACCTGCAGTAGGTATTCTGATCTGATTGTCACCAGTAATTCCGGGGTTATCTGTTATCCAGGTTGTGATGAAAGGGGCAGATTCATCTGCCAGAACCTCTATCAAGAAACTGTGTTCATCTGTAAGTGCTCCATCACTTACTTCTGCAGAAAATTCAAATGTACCCGTCTGCCCAACATCGGGTGCAAACGAAAAGAGGCCCGATTGCGACATCGTCACATTATCAGCATCCATGCCTTCAATTAGGGTGAATATGAGCTCATCTCCATCAGGATCTTCCGCTTCAAACTGAAATTCGAAGATTTCTCCTTCTGTGATCATTTCATTTCCGGGTACTGATGTAAAAAATGGAGGTTCATTCATTTCATCAACCATAACAGTAACCGTAAATTCTGTATCGGTGTTGAATATTCCATCCGTTACCCTGACGGTGAAATCAAACTCACCAAGTTGTCCGGTTTCCGGGTTAAAGCTGAAAAAGCCATCTGTCGTAATAGATGCATTTTCAGTATCACCACCAAATGCCAGGCTAAAAGTGAGTGGATCGCCATCAGGATCTTCAGCTTCAAACTGAAATTCGAAAGTTTCTCCTTCTGTGATCGTTTCATTTCCGGGTACTGATGTAAAAAATGGAGGTTCATTCATTTCATCAACCGTAACCGTAAATTCCGTATCGGTGTTGAATATTCCATCCGTTACCCTGACGGTAAAATCAAATTCACCAAGTTGTCCGGTTTCCGGGATGAAGCTGAAAAAGCCGCCTGATTTAATGGATGCATTTTCAGTATCGCCGCCAAATGCCAGGCTGAAAGTAAGCGGGTCACCATCGGGATCTTCAGCCTCGAATTGAAACTCCAGATTTTCGCCTTCTGAAATGGTAACGTCCTCCAATACGGATGTGAAAACCGGCGGGGAGTTTATGTCTGAATCTTCAGGCTCGTATGCACCTTTAAATGGCGGATTGCCGCGAAGATTATCGAGAATATCATCATTTACGACCTGCAGGAACTGATTCGTCCCCACCATATCGGAATCGCTCGCCGAATCGCCTCCGGGCCGGAGCTCATCATCAGAGACAAAGGTTACCTCGCCGAAGCTTGATGACTCATCGTGACCCGTGCCATTCTGAAAATCATCAAGCGTTACGTAGTTGGTTGATCCAACGCGAAACTTGTTATTCATCAATCCAAAGAAATGGTTGTGGTCTGATCGCAGATCGGAAGTATTCCCTGATATGCGATAAATCGGATTCGTCGTGGCGGGGGTTTCAACCGAAATGATGTTATTGGCAAAATCAACGTCGATGGTGTTGTTGATGTCGATGGCGCCCTGCGATGGCGTGTTCTTAAGAATACGAATTGTATTTTGCAGCACATCTACCGCATCCGATGAACGCACCCATACTCCGTAAACAGTATTTCCACCTTCGGTTCTTGAGGCGATTTGATTATTTGAAATGAGCGCTCGTGTACCGTCTTCTCCGGCTTGCTGGGTATTATTGAATCGTTCGATTCTGATGGCGTGATCCGCTTCGATCATGTTTTTCTCGATCACAGCGCCATCGAATGACTGAACATACACCCCTCCGAAGCTCTCTACCGTGTTTCTGCGAAAAATGAGGTTTTCGGCGATTAATAAACCTCCCGAGTGGGTATTCAATCGCAATGCATAGTAACCGCCCTCGAATGCATTGTTTTCAAACAGATAGTTGCTCTGGCGCACATCCGATCCTGAAATAAGATTCCCATTCTGGTTAAAAGCCGCTTCATCACCAATTATCCGATTGCCGCGAAGTATGATATCGGCCACGCCTCCATTCATGCCAAGTGCATGTTTTGCTGTTGTGGTAAGCTCTCGTGCATCAAATGAAAGATCTTCGATCGTAACAAAACGGGTACCGATGAGATTCAGAACCTGCTCCACTCCGGCTACTCCTTCCAAAATGACATCCTCCGGGTTGCCCGACTGGCTGCGAATGGTGACCCGCTCTTCACCTGTTATAGGTGGTACCGCATGAAGTGCCTTTCCAACTTCGTAGGTACCCGGCAGAATTTCGAACGTCACATCGGCCGTCATACCCCGCTCGTGTATTGCGTCGATCATTGCAGCCGGCGATGAGAAATCGCCGCCGTTTCCGACTGTGTATGTACCGCCATCGATCGATGTAACGGTGCTTGTATATTCAAAAGCGCCGATGCTCGGGGTGGATGAGCGTGGATTTCCATCGATGTCCGTAGCCACAATGGCCGTGAGATCGCCACCCGCCTGATCGAGGAATGGTGAATTACTCCGATAATCGTTCTCCGGATCGAGCGCAGGAAACAGCCCAAAACTGTTCTGGTGACTGCCGGTTTTGGCGACAAGATCGGCGAGTGTGAAACCAATGTTGTCCGGGTTATTCGAAGATCCGAACTGCCCGAGATACGGGCCGGTGGTATAGAGGTTATTGTGCGACCATTGAGACGCGTTATTTTGATCGAAATACGCCTTGCTCAAACTGGCGCTGAAAATGATGTTGTTGCGGATATCATGCGCCGTTTGTGTAACACGGAGCACTTCACTGGGCAGCCCGCCGCCCCGGGCAACCATAGTATTGTGGTAGAACCGAACGGGCTGGACGGGAGCGCCAATAGTCTGAACAACGGTAGCTATATCGGATATCAGCACATTATTTGCAACCAGCGTCTCATTACCACGCGGGGAGTTCAGCTGCAGCGCATCATTATTATTCACCTGTACACGGTTGTTGATAATCTGTGCCGACTCAATGGTATGCAGTACGTTTCCACTGCTGACATTTCCGATGTGGTTGCCGTCGATGTGCAGATCACGGAACGGGTTGCCCGAAGAGGCACTCTGAGCGTGTATACCCCGGGAGTTGTCTTCCATCAGGTTGCGCTCGATATGAAGTCCGGCCCCGGAAAGATCAAACGCATGTATGAGAGACCTCGTAACCAGATTGGCCGTAGTGGGCAGCCCAAACAGCCGGTTTTCGGCTATTCGGATACCGGCAACCTCACCCTGCACCTCCAGCACCGTAAATCCATCGCTGTTGTTGATGGTAAGATGTTCCAGGGTAACATCCTCCACCGGGTCAGTCGCTGTACCTTGAATACGAATAACAAATGCTCCGTCACCCTCCAGAATTACATCTTCGGCGTTTTCGGTTTGCGAGCGGATTGTAAGCGAATTCTCAGATGACATGCCATCGATATAGCCCACAACTACTTCATTAACAGTATGTGTGCCGGACGTAAACTGCAAAATCACGGCTCCGTTTATCCCTTCGGATTCAAGTTCGTTAACAGCCTCCTGCATGTTCAGATAATCCCCTGCTCCTGAAGGATCGATCGTAAACGTCCCTGAAATCTGCGCCTCTGCAACAGCCGTTAACGCGACAAAAAAAATGATCGCTAAAACTATAAAATTTCTAAAATTCCGCGGTTTGTAATATTGTTCTCTCATGTTCCTAAGTATTTTGATATTGATAATGGTTCCAAATCAGTGGCATATTCTCTTTAAAAGAACCTATTCAAACCATCGAGAATGATCTATCCCGTAATCACGGTATTTTTGGCAGGGGGAGGGCGGCTGTGATTGATAAGCCATTTTTTGGATTTGTACCCGGCGGAGAGTGATCTCTCGAAGTGCTCACCGCCACACCAAGTTCCTTTCGCAGAGCAGCTTCAAGCATTGTTCAGCATCGGAGTTTTGCTCGCCGCTTCTGTAACCCCATAAGCTCTGTCATTTCGACCGGAAGCACGCGACTTTACGTGCTGGAGTGGAGAAATCTCCCTGCTATGGATAAGAGAATTGATAATCCACCCCATAGCAAGGGTGATATCGCTAACGCGGGGAAAAGATGAGTTCGGCGTGTTCTTCGCCGGAACGGAAGGATCTCCTTGTTCTTAAATGGAGTATTTATGTTTTATTGGGATTAGTCACAGGAGCAGGTAGAAGTCCAAGCGGACGCCTGGACCAGTTGTGAGAATGATGTCAGGTCTGAAACTAAATCAAATTTTCCCGGATCGCTTTGGCCACGGCCTCGTTACCGGAGTGGACCTGAAGCTTGGTGTAGATGTTTTTAATGTGCGTGTCGATGGTATGAAAGCTGACATGCAGCCGGGCGGCAATTCCTTTTTTAGGCAGCCCCTCCACCAGCAGATTCAGAATCTCTTTTTCCCTGTCGGTCAGGCCATATTTTTTGTTAACCGGGGTTTTGATAAACCGGTCCAGAACTTTCTTTGCAATCTGGGGATTGATTGGCGCACCGCCATCCACAGCATCCCGAATGGCCTGCTCAATCTCTTCGGGTGAGGAGCTTTTCAGAAGATAGCCGGTGGCGCCGCTGCAGAGGGCATCAAAAATTCGTTCATTATCCTGGTAGACGGTAAACATGATAATCTGTACGTCAGGAAAGTTCTCTTTCACCCTCTTCACACCCTCAATGCCGCTGATTCCCGGCAAGCCGATATCCATGAGCAGTGCCTGTGGCGGAGGATCGTTCTGAATCGCCTCAAGCATCGGCTCACAGGCGGGAAAGCTTCGCCGCAGATCGATCGCGGCAGATTCACTTAAAAACTCCGCAACCGTCTCACGATAGTTTTCGTTGTCTTCCACCATCCATACCGTTGTCGGTTTAATCATGCCCTATCCTGTCCAATCGTTTATTCGCAATGTAGCTGATCTCATCCCGTCCGGCTATACCGTGTTTACGTGATATTTCCGGTGAACAGTACTGTTGTTCCCAGGTCAGGTTTTGACTCAATCTGCAGGTCGCCATTCAGCTTTTCGGCACGTTTTTGCATACTGCGCAGGCCTATCCCGGACTCATTTCCGTTTCTTTCAAAACCGCATCCGTCATCTTCCACACGCAAAAAAAGTTGTTTGCCCCTCTTTTCCAGCCGGATCACCACCCGGCTTGCCCGCGAGTGTTTCGAAATGTTGGTAACCGCCTCCTTGAAGATCAGAAACAGGTCCCGCTTGAGCAGCAAATCGATCTGCTGATCCTGCAGCTCTTCATCCACCTCAATCGAATACTGCTTCTCCGGCAGCATCTGCGCCGCCACCTCCTTCATTTTCAATACCAGATCTTCCACGCGGTCATTTCCCGGGTTGATGGCCCACACAATATCGCTCATCGCCTCCATGGTTTGCGCTGATGCTCTTTGAACCCTCTCCAGCCGCTTTCGCTGATCGCCGGAAAGCTCTTTTTTCTGTTTCATGATTTCTGTAAGCAGGGTGATGCTGCTCAGGTTTCCTCCCACTTCGTCGTGCAGATCGCTGGCGATGTTCATCCGAAGCCGCTCCACCTGCAGAAGCCTCCTTACACGAACTTGATGCAATAAATAGAGCATTCCGCCCGCCAGAATGGTAATCAACAGGTAAAACCATATCGTCCTCCAAAACGGAGGAACCATTACCAGGTCAATAAACGCCGCCTCGCTCCAGTTCCCCTCACCGGCCGAAGCCTGCACCTCAAAACGGTACTCGCCGGGAGGAATATTCAGATAGGTAGCCTCTCTTGCGTACAAACCATCCACCCACTCCGTTTCAAGCGGGAGCAGACGATAACGGTAGCGGTTTTGCGCCGGGGTCACATAATTCATCGCCAAAAATGAGAAGCTTATGGAGTGATCTTGATGAGAAAACTCGGGAACGGGATTGTTCCAGGTGTCGACCTGCTCTACCCCTTTTCTTCCGGTTTTTCGAATACCTGTTAAATATACCGGCACAGCGGCCATTTCCGCGTAGACATTTTTGGGGTCGAAGTGGATCAGCCCGTCCATGCTTCCAAAATAGAGCCTTCCCCCGGGTGATCCCCAGGATGCGTTTCGAATGAATTCCCGCGCCATCAGCCCGCTGCTCTCTGCAATTCGAACAACATTTCCGTTTTCACCTGAGTAGTGAATCAGGCCGTTGTTTGTGCTCATCCATAAATTCCGATCCCTATCTATTTCAGCAGCATACACTGTTTGCGGCGGAATTCCCCACTCCCTGAAGAGACGTACAGACTTTCTGCTCACGGGATCAAACCGGACTACTCCCGAATCGGTTGATAGCAGGAGCTTCCCGCCATCCTCCTCCCTGATCTGATAGATGCGCGATGGAATCTCACCTGCCGTTACCTCAGCTTGCCGAATCTTGTCTTCATCTTCTGAGTAGTAATAAAGTCCGTCGCTGCCTGTTCCGAACCATATCCGGCAGTCTGCTGACGTATGAATGTAGTGAACCTCAAAATTACCTGTCATGGAGGGCCAGATATACTCTCTCAGTTCTTCAGAATCAGCCGGCTTCTGCATTACGCCTCTTGTATATGTGCCCAGCCACAACCCGCCACCGCAGTCCCGGACAAGCGCCGTGTAGGTAGAAGAACCCGCACCCCTGTAAACCGATCCGTCAGGTACGCCATACCGCTCGAAGCGTTCTTCTGAGAGAATATAGCGGCTGAATCCGTGATCGGTAGCGAGCCAGTACGAATCTTCATCAGCACGAATAACTGACCAGATCACATCATTTGAAATGGAGCCGGGTTG
>CAZKIZ010000106.1:0-9709 GCA_964552935.1 uncultured Rhodohalobacter sp.
GGGTACGTAATTGATCTTGGAGAGTTAAAACGTATCATCCAAAAAAACATATTGGACAAGTGTGACCATAAGAATTTGAATCTGGAAGTTCCTTTTTTAGAAGGAGTGATCCCTACATCAGAGAATTTGGTTAAAGCATTTTTCCAGGAACTTGAAGACGATATTGATGCAAAAGCATACGGCCCATCTAAGCTCTACTCAGTAAAGCTGTTCGAGACCGAGCGAAACATTGCAGAATATTGTCCTAACCCTCGCATTTAAAAAGTGCTATTATCCACAGACGTATGATTACTACACAATTAAAACGATTCTACGACCCCACGTTTACCGTAACCGACCAGTATAAAGCAAGCCTGCCCGATCTTCAGAACGGTCCCGCCTCGCTTATTGAAGGTGCAAATGTTCCGATACAGCAGGTTGGGATCTCTAATTTTAAATTACCTCTTAAGTACCCAACGCCCTCGGGGGATTTGTTGACTCTTGAAACATCAGTTGACGGCTATGTTGGTCTCGACGCCGGCAAGAAGGGAATTAATATGAGCCGCATTATGCGGACATTTTACGATTTTAAAGACGAAATTTTCCATCCAGGAAAACTTGAAGAGCTTCTGAATGCTTACAAAGAGGATCTGGACAGCCAGACAGCTTTTTTGAAACTTTCATTCAGCTACCCAATGATGAAGAAGAGCCTGCGATCCGGGCTGGAAGGATATCAGTACTATGATGTCTCATTTGAAGGGAAACTGGACGAGTACGGCCGCTTCAGTAAATTCATGCATCTCGATTTTGTCTACAGCAGCGCTTGCCCGTGTTCATTCGAACTGGCTGAGCACGCACGCGAACAACGTGATGTGGCAGCGATTCCGCACAGCCAGCGTAGTGTGGCATCAATCACGGTTGAATTGAATGAAGATATTTTTGTCGACCAGCTGGTTGAGCTTAGCCGTGATGCTCTTCATACCGAAACCCAGGTTATGGTGAAAAGGGAAGACGAGCAGGCATTTGCCGAGATGAATGGCGCATACCAAAAATTTGTGGAAGATGCCGCGCGTCTGCTGTACGATCAGCTAAATGAAGATGAAGCTATCAAAGATTTTGTGGTCCGATGTGCTCACCTTGAAAGCCTCCACAGCCATGATGCCGTAAGCAGAATATGCAAGGGCATTCCCAATGGTATGAGATAGCATAAAAGTACTAATACTCCATGTTGTTTGGGCTAAAAAGCTGCGTTTGATTGTTCAGACGCAGCTTTTTTTTGATAAACCCTATCGCCCGATTGCAGTTTCAATCAGTTTGAGTTGTTCCGCCTCATGAATTTTCTTCTGACCTGCAGCGGGCGAAGCCGATGCTTGTCGTCCGGCATAACTCAATGTTTGCGAATCGGAGAGCAGAGACTGAAGGCGGGGCGCTACAAATGACCACCCGCCCATGTTCTTCGGCTCTTCCTGGCACCAGATAATCTCCTTCGTGTTCTCATATGCAGAGAGCGCTTTGGTAATATCTTTATTGGGGAAAGGGTAAAATTGCTCCAGCCGGGCAACGGCAATCTTTTTATCTGACTCTTCAAGCTCTTTCAGGATATCGTAATACACCTTGCCAGAACAGATAATAACCCGTTCTACATCTTTCTTGTCGGTTCTTTCATCGTCTATAAATGGATGAAAGGAGCCTTCGCCAAGTTCTTCCACGTTGCAAACCGCTTGTGGGTGACGAAGCAGGCTTTTTGGCGACATGATGACCATAGGCTTACGCTTGTTCTGAAGCACCTGCTTGCGAAGAGCGTGATAGTATTGTGCCGGGTTGGTGAAATTACACACCTGCATATTGTCTTCAGCGCAGAGCTGCAGAAAGCGCTCAAGTCTTGCGGAGGAGTGCTCTGGTCCCTGACCCTCATATCCGTGTGGCAGAGTCATCACAAGGGATGAATGCTGCCCCCATTTAGCTTCAGATGCAGAGATAAACTGATCGATGATTACCTGGGCGCCGTTTACGAAGTCTCCAAATTGGGCTTCCCAAATAACAAGAGCTTCAGGGTTGCTTGCACTGTAGCCAAATTCGTAACCCAGAGCCGCAAATTCACTCAAAAGACTATTGTAGGGATAAAACCTGGCCTGATCATCTGTAAGATTGTTCAGCGGCACAAATCGCTGCTGCGTTTTCGTACCGTGAAGCACAACGTGACGGTGACTGAATGTACCTCTCTCAACATCCTGACCGGTTAGCCGGATCGGCGTACCGCTCTGAAGCAGAGATCCAAAAGCGAGTGCTTCGGCAAAACCCCAGTCAATTTTCTTTTCGTTCTTTTCGGCAGCTTCGGCCCGCTTAGCCAGCTGGCGGAGCAGTTTTGGGTTGGCATCAAAATTTGTGGGAACCGTGTTTAACTTTACGGCAATCTCTTTCAGTTTATCAACCGGGTAGGTGGTGTCCGGATAATCCTCCCACTCTTTCTGGCCGGTCTCAGAGCGGTCCAGCATTTTATCCGTTACCTCGAGAGCCGGTGAACTTTTTGCATCTTCGAACGCCTTTTGAAGCAGTTCTTCGAATTCATCGAAAATCACCTGCATCTCCTTTTCAGTGAACTCCCCTTTTCTGAGCAGTTCTTTAACGTAGATGTCTCTTACGTTGTCGTGATTCTCGATCTCTTCGTATAGCCCGGGCTGCGTAAATGCGGGTTCATCACCTTCGTTATGGCCGTGCTTTCTGTAGCAGATCAAGTCGATGACAACATCTTTCCCGAACTTCTGGCGGTAATCAAGGGCCATTTTAATGGAGTGAACAGCAGATTCCGGATTGTCGCCGTTGACGTGGAAGATAGGCGCGAGGATCATTTTGGCGATGTCGGACGCATATTCGGTTGATCGTGCATCGCTCGGCAGAGTGGTAAATCCAATCTGGTTGTTAATGATTACGTGAATGGTGCCGCCGGTCTCATATCCGCGCAGCTGCGACATATTTAACGTTTCGGCAACTACGCCCTGACCTGCAAAAGCCGCATCGCCGTGAATCAGAATAGGGGCGATATTTTTTGATGGTTTTTCAACATCTTTTTTCTTCTTGTCCTGCAGCGCCCTGGTGGCGCCTTCAACAACAGGATTCACCGCCTCGAGGTGACTTGGGTTTGGCAGCAGCTCAAGCTCTATCTCTTTGCCTTCCATTGTTTTGAACGTTCCCTTGGTGCCAAGATGATACTTCACATCTCCGGAACCCTGAATGGTACTGGGATCGATATTCCCTTCAAAGTCGGCAAAAATCTTACTGTAAGGTTTGTTCAGGATATTTACAAGAATATTGAGCCTGCCTCTGTGGGCCATTCCAAGGAAAAACTTTTCAATGTTGTCTTCACCGGCTCTCTCCATCAGAAAATGCATCATCGGGATGAGCGTTTCGGCTCCTTCAAGCGAAAACCGTTTGTGGCCGATATATTTCTTGTGCAGGAACTGTTCAAAGGCCATTGCCTGGTTCAGTTTGTGCAGAATATTTTCTTTATCGTCTTTGCTAAGATCCGGGGTGTTGGTTGTGGACTCCATCTGCTTTCGAAGCCATTTGCGCTCATCTAAATCTAGAAGGTGCATATACTCGGCACCAATCTTGCCGCAATAGGTATCCCTTAACAGCTTGATGATATCGCGCAGTTTAGCTGTTTTGAAGCCTCCAAGGCCTCCGCAATAGAATTCACGATCCAGATCCCAAAGCGTGAGTCCGTAATATTCGAGGTCCAATTCCGGGCCATGACCCGGTGTGGCCTCAAGAGGATCGAGATCATCCAGTACGTGTCCGCGCATTCTGTACATGTTGATCAGGCGCCATACTGCAATGGCTCTGCGATCGTGTTCGAGCGTATTGGCACCACCGCTGAGCTGCCCCTGGTACTGGTCGTCTCCAAAAGGAAGAGGCTCATACGGAATATCGAGATCTTTGAAGATGGTCTCGAAAAACGTCTCTTCACCGTTCAGTAACTGGTGAATCTTTTGCAGGAAGGAACCCGATTCGGCACCCTGTATAATCCTGTGATCGTAGGTGCAGGTGATAGACATCACTTTACTGACGCCCAGCTGGTTCAGTACATCCTGCGCCATCGACTGAAACTCGGCCGGGTAATTGATTGCCCCGGTTGCAATAATGGCGCCCTGGTTCTGCATCAATCGAGGCACTGAAGAAACAGTGCCAATGGTTCCGGGATTTGTAACACTTATCGTAGTATTCTGAAAATCTTTGATCTCGAGATTACCGTTACGGGCTTTTTCAATGAGCTCAGCGTATGCGTAGAGGAACTCTTTAAAGTTCATCTTATCTACACCTTTAATGTTGGGCACAACAAGATTTCTGGAGCCATCTTTCGATTTCAGGTCAACTGCAATTCCAAGGTTTACCTGCCCAGGTTCCACCCGGTAGTGGCCGTCATCTTTTTGAGTGTAGTATGCATTAAGTGAGGGGAAGTCTTTCAGGGCCTGGATAACTGCCCAGGCAATAAAATGAGTAAACGAAGCTTTTGGCTGGCCGCTCTGCAGCAGGTGCCGGTTGACAATGGCCCGGTCTTCTGTAAGCATCTTCATTGGCAATACACGCAGCGAGGTTGCTGTGGGCACTTTGATGCTCTCGTCCATATTCTCAACGATCTTGGAGGCCACTCCTTTGATCTTGTGTATCTCGGCGCCTTCAGGAAGAGACGGCTCTGCAGCTTTCTTTTTATCTTTTTTCGGTGCTTCCTTCGTTTTTGCCGCCGGTTGTTTCTGCTTGGCTTGAGGCTGCTCCCTTTTACTCTCTTTTGCAGGTGCAGAAGTGCCGCCGTTCAGTTCATCAAAATATGTTCTCCAGTGATCGGGCACCTGCCCGGGATCTTCCTGATATTGATTGTAGAGTTCCTCAACGAGTGCAGAATTTGGGCCAAATACAGCTTCTAAGGATTTCAAAATAATTGAATCTATGTGGGTTATGGTAAAATTGATCTAACTGTCTGTAGAACGCTTCAGCAGCCGCGTGTTCAATCTGCTAAAAACCTATATTAATAGCGGATTTTGCGCTAAGGAAGCGTTTCTTAAATTAACCATTATATATTAAAAAACCGACTCAATTCACGGCTCTGTATGAAGATGAATCTTTTATCAAACTTAGATTTAATGGCTCTCTTCGAATGGTTATATTCAATTGAAATTAAAAAAGAAATTCACACTCAGAACTGAATGAATAAAGATAAAAAATCTGAAAAAACCGGTGCAGAAGAGGTTAACTGGGATCTGTCTGATCTTTACAGTTCTCCGGACGACAACGTGCTGCAAACAGATAAGTCTGCTCTTCGGAAGCTGGCAGATCAATTTTCGGAAAATTACAAAGGAAATGTGGCAGAGTTAACTCCGGGGCAATATGCAAAAGCCCTTGAAGAGTATGAGGAGATTGTTCAGCTTGCAGGTAAAATCGGCTCATATGCCCAGCTTATCTGGTCCACCAATACGGAGGATGCGTCGCTTGGAAAACTGTTACAGGAAGCTCGTGAGCTGGGTTCCGAAATCAGCCAAAAACTAGTTTTCTTTGATGTTGAGTGGCTAAAAGTGGAAGATGATAAAGCAGATCTGATTATAAACTCTGATGAAGTAAGCCGCTGGAAGCATTATCTGGTAACATCAAGAAGATATAAAGAGCATACTCTGAGCGAGGATGCCGAGAAAGTGATGAGTGCAAAGTCGGTAACGTCGCGTTCGGCCTGGAACAGGTATTTTGATGAGACCCTGGGCGCGGCCCGTTTTGAACTCGACGGTGAATCTCTGACGGAGCAGCAGGTGCTGAGCAAACTGCACAGCCCCGATCGGGACCTTCGAAAACGAGCACATGAATCGCTTACTAATACGTTTAGAGATCACTCGCGCACCCTCACATTTGTGTTTAATACCATTTTGGCAGACAAACATACAAATGATAAACTGCGCGGTTACGACAGCTGGATCTCATCGCGAAATCTCGCAAATGAGATCGATCAGTCCACTGTAGACAGTCTTGTTGAAACAGTGACGGGGAAATATGATCTCGTGCAGCGGTATTACAAGCTTAAGAGAACGCTTCTTGGTTACGATAAGCTCTATGATTACGATCGCTACGCGCCTCTCATGAAAAACCGTAAACAGATCAAATGGGGTCAGGCCAAAGAGAACGTTCTGGAGGCGTACGGTGATTTTCATCCTGAAATGAAACGGATAGCATCTGAATTTTTCGATAAACGGTGGATAGACGCATCTGTCAAACCGGGGAAAAGGGGAGGGGCCTACTCCGCAAGTACGGTTACATCGGTTCATCCTTATGTTTTTATGAATTATGACGGTCAGTTGCGTGACGTGCAAACGCTGGCTCATGAGCTGGGGCACGGCGTCCATCAATATCTCGCGCGAAAACAGGGCGAGCTGCAGTCTTCCACTCCGCTCACAACCGCGGAGACGGCGTCAGTTTTTGGTGAGATGCTCGTGTTTAACAGGCTGATGAACTCGCTGACTGATCCTGAAGAGAAGCTTGCGCTGCTGGTTAGTAAGATTGATGATACCATTGCAACAGTATTTCGCCAGATTTCGATGAACCGTTTTGAGGATAAAATTCATACAGCACGCAGAAGTGAAGGTGAGCAGACGACCGAGGAGTTTTCCGCTCACTGGTATGAAACTCAGAAAGCACTCTATGGCGATTCCGTGGAAATTACCGACGAGTACAGGTTGTGGTGGTGCTATATTCCGCACTTTCTGCACACACCGGGCTATGTTTATGCCTATGCATTTGGCGAACTGCTTGTTCTGGCGCTTTACAACGCGTACAGAAATGGCCAGGAAGGCTTTGAAGAACGCTACATTGAAATGCTGGAGGCGGGCGGTTCAGACTGGCCGCATAACCTGGTTGATAAACTCGGTATTGACATTCGGGACAAAGAGTTCTGGAGCCAGGGGCTGACGCTGTTCGAACAGATGATTGAAGAGGCCGAGAAGCTTGCAGATGAAATTAAACAAAACTGATCAGGCAATAACGACTGAATGAAGCGCGAAGAAAAATCACTTGTAGAGTTTAAGCAGATCATAGATGATGTGGTTCATTTACTCAGAGAAGCTGCGCAGTCTCAAACGGCGTACCTCTTCTGGGTAAACAGGGCAAGAAAACAGTTCGTGCTGGAGACAAACTCCACAACGCTTCCAAACGTAATGTTCAGGGACCGGGTCGATTTTGATCAGCACTATCTGAAACCCTATATCGATTTGGAGTCGATAACGCAGTTAAAGACCGGGGTGGATGTAGACGAAGATGACCTGAATCACTATTACGATTTTGTGCCGGTAAGGCACCTGCTCCTCATACCCTTTCGGAATAATGGAGAAACGGTGGCAATAACGGTTTTAGAGACTGAAACCAAGGTCTCACTACAGGATTATGAACGATCGATTTCTGCATACCGAAATGCGATGGCCAATGTTTTAAATACCTACCTGGAGCTCACAGATCTATACAATAGTGAAAAGGTTTGGACGCGTTATGAGGAATCACTGTCTGCCATTTCCCCAAAAGAGCACAAAGCAGAGATACTGAATAGCATGGCGGAAGAGATGCAGAAAATTCTGCCCGATGGCGGGGTTACGGTTGTTCTGCGCGGAATGGGAGTCTGGACAACCGTTCTGAATGCAAAATCTTCAGCTAAATCTCTGCTGCCGGGGCTGATGATGGAGGAGAAATCGATGGCCTATGACGCTCTGCAAAAAGGGGAGCCCCAGTTTTCGATTCATTTCAACCAGAATCCTAAACGGGTATCGGCTGACGAGAAACATACGGACGGAGCAACAATGGCGATTCCGATGCTTATAAATGGCAGGCGCCACGGAGTTGTTCTGGCTTATGATAAAAATCCGCTCACGTTTAAAGAGTCAACAAAACATCAGCTTATAAACCTGGTGCGGGTGGCTGTGTTGTCTATCCAGGCAAATCTCGGCAAGCTTCCGGTTGATAAAGATCTCTTTACGGGAGAACACGGGAATTTTATCCCCGATATTTGGGAGACTACACTCGCGAAAGAGATTGAACGGACAGAAAACACGGAACACGGGCTCTGGTTTGGAATGATCACCATTGATGATTTGCAGTCTTTACGTTCAAAGCAGAGGCTTGAAGAACTAAACAGAATTCAGCGCACGCTTGTCACTCTTTTAAATCCTTCTCTTTTTGGTTTTAAAGGATACATCGGTTTTAACAGCGATTACGTATTTACCTGTCTGCTGTTTTGTAAAAATAAAGAGGAGCACAATCGTTGGATTGATGCAGTAAACAGTCGCTTTGAAGAGCCGGTTGAACTGTCTGACGGAAAACGAATTCGTCTTGGAATCAAGCAGGGCTACACCAGGGTGAATCCGGCAGAACATGATATTCACACAATCATCAGGAAAGCTAAAGAAGCGCTGAAAGGAGTATTAAACGCAACAGGTTAAAGGGTCGGAGCATGAAAAGAGTAATACTGTTGGTGATTGACGGTCTTGGTATTGGAGCACAGGAAGATGCAGAACTGTACGGTGATACAGAAGCCGATACGCTTGGTCACGTGAGCGAAATTACGGGATGCAGGCTCCCGAACCTGCAATCATTTGGTTTGGGAAACATCAAGCCGCTTGCTTCAGTATCCCCGGCAGAAAACCCGTTTTCATCGTGGGGCAAAATGCGGGAGGTTTCTGCAGGTAAAGATTCTACCACCGGGCACTGGGAGCTTGCGGGAATTCATCTCGATTCACCATTTCCCACATTCCCGAAAGGATTTCCTGATGATGTACTAAAGAAGTTTTGCGAGGGCATTGGTGTAAAGAATGTACTATGCAATTCGCCATATTCAGGGACGGACGTTATACGCGACTTTGGGGAGGAGCACCTTAAGACGGGATTCCCGATTGTCTATACTTCTGCCGACAGCGTTTTCCAGGTCGCCTGTCACGAAGATGTGACTGAACCTGAAAAACTTTACGAGTGGTGCGATTACGCTCGGAACAATGTGCTGATTGATGAATATGAAGTCGGTCGGGTAATTGCAAGGCCTTTCACCGGTGAGTCGGGGCAATTTGAAAGGCTGTCGGACCTGAGGAAAGATTTTTCATCCATTCCGCCCGAACCGAATCTGCTGACGATACTGCAGGATCACGACATTAAAACGTATTCAATTGGAAAAGTAGTGGACCTGTTTGCAGGAAATGGATTCACACAGTATCGCAAAACAAAAAGCAATGCGGAGGGAATTTCGCAGCTGCTGAGCCTGCTTAGCGCAGGCATTGAGAACAGTTTTGTATTTGTGAACCTGATTGATACCGACCAGGTATATGGCCACCGGCAGGATCCGGAAGGATACGGGCGATGCCTTGAAGAGATTGACAGGGCCATACCTGCTCTTGTTGATAAACTTTCAGACGATGATTTGCTGATCATAACAGGAGATCACGGAAACGATCCCGCTGACAGTCACACCGATCATACGCGGGAATTTGTGCCGCTGTTATCCTATTGGAAAAAATCGAAGGCCAGGGCCCTTGGCACACGCGAAACATTTTCTGATGTGTCGGCCACTGCGCTCCACTATTTTGATATTGATGAAGACATCAAAGGAGAGTCGTTTTTATAGGTTTATTAAAGATATTCAAAACATTAGGTTAAATTGCAAATTCTGTATATTTCCAGATTATTTAAAATATATAGATTAATCAAAAAATAAATCATA
>CAZKIZ010000107.1:0-9663 GCA_964552935.1 uncultured Rhodohalobacter sp.
GCCATCACAATAAACACAAAAAAGATGGCAAGCAGGATCGCAATCTGCAGTGACCGGGACGATTCTTCAATCGCCTCCTGCTCTCCCGCGTAAATCAAACTGTAACCGTCTGGGAGATCAAAATCTTGCATGGCTTCCCGTACGCGGCTGCCCACTTCACCCACCGTCGCTTGATTGAGATTTACCGTGGTATTGATCCAGACCACGCGAATCTGGTTAAACCGTTCTATATGAGCCGGACCCGTGGTTTCTTCAAATGAGACCAGACTTCCAAGCTGAACGGTATTTCCAGCCTCGTTCATAATTGGAATCTGCCGGATACCTTCAACGGTTCCGGTCACATCCCGTGAGTAAAGCACCCGAACCGGGTACTCAAATCCGCCCTCCACATAATGGGTTGGCACAACGCCCTCAATGGCGCCATTCAAAAATCCTGCAACTCCCTCTGAGGTAATGTTGAATTGAGATGATCGCTCCTCATCCACACGAATCAGCATTTGCGGAATTCGTTCATCACGGCCAATCTGAATACTGCCGATTCCTTCAATACCTTCCAGTCTGCTGTAGGCATCCCTCGCAAAATCCTCGAGCTGGTCGAGATCTTCCCCGGTAATTCCGACCGCGATATCCGCATCTACCAGGCTGGTCTGCAGCCCTTCTATTCTGGGGCCTCGCACACGCTGCTGAATAAATGGTAGTCCAAGATCACTCACTTTTGCCTGGAATTCTGATACCCACTCTTCAGCTCTGTAATCGCCGCGTTCGGAGTGTGGAACAAGCTGAACCACACCGTCGATCATCCCTCCGCGAACAGAAATCTGGCCTCCCCGGAAATATCCGCCTACCGTCATGTACTGCGTATCAACATACGGCATCTCTTCGATGGTGTCGCGAAGAATTTCCGCCACTTCATTTGTCGGTTCAATCGAAGTTCCAACCGGCAGTGTAAAACGAAACGTAATTCGCCCGTCATCCACCGATGGCAGAAATTCCGTTCCCAGGTCGCGGACAAGCCAGATACTTCCCAGCAGCAGGACGACTACAGCAATCATGAAAAGCCATTTTTTCTGTATTGTTTTGATCAGGGTTGAGTGATAGGAATCACGGAGGCGGTCGAATCCCCTGTTAAACGCACGAATTCCTCTCGTTCCGGACAACCCCTTACCAGAGTCAGATTCTTTGAACATAGCGGAGAGAGCAGGCACAAGAGTGACAGCCGCAAGAAGAGAAGCCACAATAGCAAAAGCGATGGTAAAGATAAGTTCACGGAAGAGCAGCGCAGCCAAACCTGTGATCAGCAAAAATGGGAGTACGGCAGCGAGGTTGGTCATGGTTCCGGCTACAACTGCAGAGAGAACCTCACGCGAACCTTCGTGCGCAGCCGTTTTGGGATCTTTACCCAGATCTTTCTGATGGCGAAAAATGTTTTCGATCATAACAATGGCGTTATCGATCAAAAGTCCCACCCCGAGAGCGAGTCCGCCCAGGCTCATAATATTTAGTGTGAGGCCACCAGCGTTCATCAAAACAAACGTTGCAATAATGGCCACAGGAATCATGAGAGCAACAATCAGCGAACGGCGGATACTTCCCAGGAACAGGAGAATCACAATCATGGCGAGAAGGCCGCCCAGAATGGCTGCTGTAGTTACCGATTCGATCGATGAAGTGATGAAAAATGAGTCGTCACGGATTACCTCAATATCGTAATCAGGTGTGATGAAACCGGAATCTGTGAGTTCATCAATCCGGGATTGGATGTTATCTATCACCTCCACAGTATTTGCCATGGGCTGTTTCATGATCGATACCTGGACAGATTCATCTCGGTTCAGGTAAGCAAAAAGGCGCTGTTCCCGGTTACTGTCTGAGACATCGGCAATATCAGACAGGCGCACGGTTCTGTTCATATCAGCGACGGGAACAAGTGTGCCGGCCACATCCCTGAAAGAGTTGAAGCGGGTTTCCGTGCGGGCCAGGATATCGTACTCATAGGAGGTAATATTTCCGACAGATACATCCACATTCCGGCCGGCAAGTACGCCGCTGAGATGATCGATGGTGAGGCCGTATGAACGAAGCCTTTCGGGATCTGCAACAACTTGAATTTCCCGCTCTTTACCACCTCCCAGGTCGATCGTCCCCACACCCGGGATGGAGGATAGCTGGGGCAGCAGGCGCTGATCTACCCAGTCACGCACCTCAATGGGTGAACGCACCTGCGATGAAATGGCCAGTTCAAAGACGGGGCTTTGCGACGGGTCCATCTTCATAATTCGCGGCGGATCGATGCCGTCTGGTAGTTCGGTTCGGGCGCGTTCAAGCTGCCGGCTTGCATCCTGCAGGGCGATATCAATATCCGTATCAAAATCGAAATACATCTCGATGTAGCTCCGCCCTTCAGAAGCGCGACCATGAATCTCGGTCAGGTTTTCTGTGGCAGATAGATTTCGCTCCAGTGGCCGCGTAACCTGCTCTTCAATCACTTCCGGGGTCACGCCCGTATAATTTACCACAACCCGAATATGGGGATAGTCGATTTGCGGCATCAGATCTACCGCCAGCCGGCCGGAAAAAAGGATACCCAAAACGATAACAGCTGATGTGATCGCCAGCGTACTGATCGGCCTGCGAATGGACCAGGATGAGATTCCTTTATAGCGGGAAGTTGATTCTTCGTTATCCTTTTCCATATCTGTCACTCCCTCAGTTTCTAAATCCGTGTCGCCTGAACGTTCCCACTACGCGAACTTCCGATCCGTCTTCGAGGGCTTCAAGATTCGCAGCGGCCACTTTTTCACCCTCTTCGATACCGCTTCGGATTTCTGCGAAACCATCACGCCTGATGCCAACTTCTACTGAAACCATCTCTAAACGGGTTTCATCATCGCTGAGTTTAAAGAGATAATATTCGCCATCCCGTTCCGCAACGGCTTCGGATGGTACCGTAAGAACACCGGACCGCTCATCAGCAACAAACCGAACCCTGGCAAGATATCCCGGCCTCACCGTTGGCTTGTCATCTTCCTGAACAAGCTCCACCTCTACGGTAAAGAGACGCGTTGCAGCGTCAACACCCGGAAAAACCCTTCGAATAGATCCATTGAACGTGCGGTCGGGATAAACATCGAGCTGAACTTCAACGTCTTGACCCACTTCAAGTCCTGCCAGATTCATTTCAGAAAGTCCCGGACGAATCACCAGGAGATCCAAATCAGCTACCGTAAACAGTTGTTCGTTTTCCGATACACTGTTGCCCGGTTCCACAATACGTGAAGTAACTGTTCCCCGAATCGGAGATGTAACTGTGCCATATTCAATTTCAAGCTCCAGTCGATCCACCTCACTTTCTGACTGTACAAGAGCCCTGCGCGATGAAAGAAGTTCAGCCCTGGCAATGGCCTCTCTTTCGAATAAGACCTCGTTACGCTCATTTATATCCCTCGCCTCTTCAAGTTCAGCTCTTGCTCTGCGAAGCTGAATTTGCTGCTGCCGAACATCCAGCCGCGCCATGATATCGCCGCGATTAACTTCATCTCCCTCTTCAAAATGAACCTCTTCGATCAAACCCGACACGCGGGATGCCACATAGGAACGGGTGTAGGCTACCACTTCTGAAGATACAGAAAAACTGTCCGATAGGTCCCTCGTCTCAACTTCAGCAACTGTGACAGACGGAGCTTGTGATGATTCTGAGCCGTCTGAATCATCACTGCAGGCATTAATGAAAAGTAGAATGAACAGGGGTGAAAAAAGCCGCAGAAAATGTAGTTTAATTTCCATATCACAAATTAAAACAAACTAAATGGATTGATTTGTTATAACTTAATAAATAGCGAAGGTTTAAAAAGTGCATGTGAATTGTGAATAAAAAACTCATAAAACTTCAATCCGATAGAGATATAAAAATGAAAAAAACAGCCATCATCACAGGAGCCGCAAATGGAATCGGAAAAGCCGTAGCCACAATGTATTCAAGCCAGGGATTTCAAACCGTTCTTGCAGATATTGATTCGGAAAACGGGGAAAAACTTCAGGCCAGTTTGAAGCGGAAAAACCCGGACGCTCTTTTTGTTAGGTGTGATGTGTCCGATCCCCAATCCATTGAACATCTGGTGAAAACCGTTAAGGATCAATTTGGCCGGATTGATGTGCTGATCAACAATGCGGGCATTTCCGATTTTGCCCCGCCCGATGAGCTGACCGTTGAGGAGTGGGATCGGGTGTTGAACACCAATCTCCGCAGCAGTTTTCTTCTCACTCGTGCCGCAATTCAATTAATGAAGGAAAACGGAGGCGGATCTGTGGTCAATATTGCATCCACACGAGCGCTGATGTCAGAGAAAAACAGTGAGGCGTATGCGGCCTCCAAAGGCGCACTCCTGGCGCTGACCCACTCAATGGCGGTTTCCTACGCCGGGGAAAATATCACCATAAACTGCATCAGTCCCGGCTGGATTCACACCGGCGATTACGAAAAGCTGCGCGATATCGATCACAGTCAGCATCTTTCCGGCAGAGTTGGAAAACCGGAAGACGTTGCGCGGGCGTGCCTGTTTCTCACACAGCCTGAGAACAACTTCATCAACGGGGAGAACCTTGTGATCGATGGAGGGATGACCCGGAAGATGATTTATGAGCATTGAGGTGAGTAAAAACTGTTTCCGGCAGGCACAGAGAATCACGCATCATCTT
Organism: uncultured Rhodohalobacter sp.; assembly: GCA_964552935.1. Lineage (GTDB taxonomy): Bacteria > Bacteroidota > Rhodothermia > Balneolales > Balneolaceae > SW132. Next base: position 4,696 of record CAZKIZ010000107.1, read on the forward strand.
CATTTTCGGATCGCTCCTTCGAAGATCTGAACCCAACAAAGGCACTATAAATCAAAAACAGCATACCTGCTCCAATAAAGCCGATTCGCATTACTTCCTCATCATCAAACAATGTAATTCCAAGCGTAACAAAAGCGAGGCCAATCACCGTGTAGGCAGCGGTATGTTCTCCACCTGTTTTTTTATCCATAAATATGCAGCTATGGGTTGAGGAAAGATTTATGGTCAACCTTTCGACACTTTCTTCCCTAATTTCATCTCATACGCATCAAGCACCAGGCGCGCCATCTGTTCGAGGGTGAACTTACCTGAGTTAATGATCAAATCGTAATCTGACGGGTTTCTCAAATCCTTATAGAAGTAACGTTTGATAAAATCCGCCCGCTCATTATCCTTCTTTTCGATCAACTCTTTGGCTTCAGTTTTGCTAAGGCCTTTTCTTTCTGCATACCGTGAAATTCTTGCCTTCAGTGGTGATACCACCCTAACATGAAATGAATTCTCTTTCTCACAAATATAATTTCCGCCTCTGCCAACAATGATGCTTTTGCCGTGCTCTTCAATGGTTTTTACGGTACGGAACAGCGATCGGATATAGTTTACATTTGTATGTTTATCGCTCATAAATCCACTTACAGCATCTTCAATGTCCTCCTGTCTTCTTTCATCGAGTGTTTCCAGAAGTTTTACATCACTGCCCAAATCCTCTGCAATAGCGCCAAGAATCTCTCTGTCCCAGACCTCAAAACCTGTCAGTTTCCCGAGCTCCGCAGCCAGTGCAGCGCCTAACGCTCCAAATTCCCTGGAGATTGTGATAACAGGATATACTAAATCTTTTTCTTTATTTGATACGGCCTGGGTATTTCTGCGGTTCCAGTCTTTTATTTGCTGATCAACTTTTTGTGAGATATTGATTCCCATTATAAACGGACTTTTGTTTCTAAGTTAACTGTTGCTCGGGCTAAAACGATGCGCACTGATGAGATACAATGATACTAAATTGGAAAACAATTCCGTAAAACATTTAACGGATGGGATATTAAAAAACATAAAAAAGCCTGCCGAATGAGCTCCGGCAGGCCTGAATAATTCCGGTGAATTGTACTATTTGATAAGCGATAATTTTCGGGTTTGAACCGTTTCACCCGCGGTTAACCGATAGAGATAGATGCCGCTCGAGAGCTGGCTTCCGTCGAACTGCACTTCGTACTCGCCCGCTGATTGAGGCTCATTCACCAGCGTTGCAACGTGCCGGCCGGTCATATCAAACACGTCCAGCGTGACATTTGTGCTAGATGCAACCCGGTAGCTGATCACGGTTGAGGGATTGAATGGATTTGGATAGTTTTGGTTAAGCCGGGTTGTCACTGGCCGCTCCACAATTCTTTCCGAGGAAGTTTCAACCACATCCCCCGGGCTCAATAAAGCTGCAAACGCTGTAATCGATGGCGCACTATGATACACTCCAAATGCAGGATCACCATTACTTCCCGTGCTGCGATATCGAAGCCGGTCGGTACCACTCATATTTCTGTCAATGAAAACAATCTGCTCTCTGACAGTATTGTACTGGATGTCCGGTACAAATCCGTCGAACCGATCGTGGAAGTTTTCGCGATCTGATCCGTCATTGTCCGCTGCGTAGATCCAGGTGCCGCTGCTAAAGTAGATTTTTTCCCGGTCCCCATCGTATGCAATGCCGCCCGTACCGAACCCAAGCCCCGATGAAATCCGCTCATACCCTTCACCATTCAGGTCAGAACGATAAATTCCATCTCTGTCAAGGTAGTAGTAGATTGCATCGTTTTCAGGATCTACAGCAAATCCTTCCATGGAATTGCCGAAGTCGAGCGTCAGGATGGTCTCTTCGGTTTCGTCATCATCCAGATTCATTCTGTAAAGTCTGCGCGAATCTATCAGGTAGAGATCATTATTTTCCAGATCCAACTGAGCACGCTTGAACGTGGTGCCCATTACATTAAATTCTTTCAGGGAGGTGTATTCAGCACCTGAGAAATCGGTGCGGATCAATTGATGTGGCATGCCCTCCGTAACAAAGTAGAGATATTCATTTACCGGGTCTGCTGCGAGAACTCCATTGTAAAACCCCGGAACCGTAAGACGGGCAGTTTCCCCGCTGTCGAAATGGTATTCAAACACGCCATCCAACGTGCGCATGACTATTGAACCGGAAACTTCATCCAGAATAATCGATCCGATGTTTTCCGGACCGGAATAGATCTCTTCGGGTGATCCGGCTGCAGACAAATCAAGCTGAAGAACCGTTGTTCTGTCAGATGAAAGGATCATGTAAAGTTTGTCTGATGATTCATCCAGTAGAACATTGATGATATTTCCGGACGATGTATGCAGAATCGTAATCTCTCCGGTTTCGAGATCAATTTGATTGAGCGTATACGAGCTGAAATTATCCTGTACAAAATAGAGTTCGTCATCACTTGAACTCACAAGAATCGACCCAAATGTTCCACTTGTTATGGAATGATGTTCAAGGGTGTCTCCATCCGCAGTGAATGACCGAATGAAACGATTTCCAAATCCCTGGTTTTCAGCCCAGTATACGGCGCCGCTGCCTGATACTGAAAGACCTTCAATATCGCCTTCTGCAGCGATTATTGTTGTGGTTTCGTCCGTTTCAGGGAGAAGCTTGTTGATATTCGAATTAGACGTGTAAAAGATGCTTCCGTCTGCCGCGAGATAATCGGAATAGAGATTCCCGAAAGAGCTTGGAAGTTCCGCAAACGGACGAAATGTACGGAACTGACGGTCTGCTTTATAGACGACCCTGTTATTGAACAGGATTACGCTATCCTCATCGGCTATGTGATATCCGCTCGTAAAAGTAACGGATGAGCTCCAGAGCTGTGAAGTTTCGGATTGATCCAGGTCAACAGACTGAATACTATTTACGAAGCCGACCCCGTCTGACTGGATGTAGAACAACTGGTTCTCAGAATCCTGGGCCCAGGCATTGGTACTAAAAAGTATAAAAGTAGCAAAAATTACAAGCAGAAGTGTAGTCTGTATCTGATGGTTCATGTCTGTAGTTATGATCTTTAATTTTTAATTCTGATGATATTAGCAACACTTGCAGATGCGTCAAATTTCTCTCATTTGATTCATTATAAATCAAGTTTTTTTAGATTGTTAGACATAACTACCGTAACTGTATGGTATAAAAGTTTTTACGGTATCAGATTTTCGTATTCACGGAATGGATGATGGGATAAACGGTGATGGCAAAATGAGATCAATGACATGGCCTGCCAGACTCGTTGGCTCTTCAATCTTGCTCAGAAGGCCATTTATGGATCTCTCGATAGCTCATAAAAATATGTTTGGGGAGGAGAGGCCAATATTTTAGGCGATTTATGCTGAATCCTTTACATTTCATTTGATGATATCAGCCCGCAACATAACCAAAACGTACGACCAGCGTGTGCTTGACAATGTTTCGCTCTCCATCCCGGCCGGACGAACGGTCTCACTGATCGGGCCAAGCGGCTGCGGAAAGTCTACCCTTCTTCGAATTATTATGGGCCTGATACCTGCTGACTCAGGCACCGTTGAGATCACAGGTAAAAAAATGCACTCCGGCAATATGCTTGGGTTGAGGCGGAAAATGGGCTACGTAATTCAATCCGGTGGTTTGTTTCCGCATCTCACCGCAAGAGAGAATCTGACGCTGGTTACGGATTACCTGGATCTGGATACAGATAAAGTGGAACAGCATATTCAAAAACTGACAACACTAACGAATATCGAACCCTCGCTTCTGGAAAGGAAGCCTGAAAAACTCTCCGGGGGACAGGCGCAGCGGATCAGCCTGATGCGTGCACTCATGCTCGATCCGCCCATCCTCCTGATGGATGAACCGCTCGGCTCTATAGATCCGCTTGTGCGATATGAACTTCAGAACGACCTCCGGTCAATTTTTAAAGAACTCAAGAAAACGGTTCTGCTTGTGACTCACGATCTTGGAGAAGCAGCATTTTTAGGTGATTCAATCTCATTAATGCATTCGGGCCGCATCATTCAGGAGGGTACCATACGAGAGATCATTGAACATCCTGCAAGCGAATTTGTAAAACAGTTTGTAAACGCCCAGCGCAGTCCGCTGGAGGATCTGTAGAATGAAGAGATTTAAAAGGATACCGGCCATCATCCTTCTGTTATTCACCGGCTTTTTTATATCCGTTCCGCTATCTGCCGCCCAGGAAACCGTACGGGTTGGAACAAAAGCCTTTACAGAATCGGTGATTTTGGGTGAATTGCTCAAACAGTCGATTGAATCGGAAGGAGTGGATGCCGTTCTCTATAAACAGCTGGGAGGTACCCGCATTCTTTGGAGCGCTCTGCTGAATGGAGAGATTGACCTGTATCCCGACTATACCGGCACCATCATTGAAGAGATCCTGGCCGGCCATGATATCAGCAATGCGGAAGAGCTCAGGCAAGTGCTCAATGGTATTGGAATCAGGATGAGCCGTCCCCTTGGCTTTGACAACACCTATGCGTTGGGCATGAAACGTGAGAAAGCAGAAAGACTGGGCATTCAGAAAATATCCGACCTTAAAGACCATCCGGAATTCACTTTTGGATTCAGTAATGAATTTATGGACCGCAGCGACGGCTGGCCGGGTATCCGGTCGGAATATGGACTTTCGCCCCGCCGGGTAAACGGGTTAGATCACGCGCTTGCCTATCGCGGCCTGGAATCGGGCAGTCTTGATGTGATTGATCTTTACTCCACCGATCCCGAGATCGAATACTACGATCTGGCCATCCTGGAAGACGACCTCAATTTTTTTCCTGATTATGAGGCGGTGATCCTCTTTCGAGAAGGACTGGATAAGCGGATCCTGCGTGCCATTACCCGATTCGAGGGTTCTATACTGCAACGGGATATAATCACTATGAATAGCAGGGTAAAGATGGACCGGCTGG
>CAZKIZ010000108.1:0-9650 GCA_964552935.1 uncultured Rhodohalobacter sp.
CTATATGGAGCTTTTAGTAATAAATTACGCAAATTATTCCCAAAAATCTCAATAGCATGTTCTTCAGCTTTTTCTGTAAGATTATTTCTAATTTCCCTTTCAATACTGGGTGCTATTAATCTTTTGTATGAATATTTCCCAAACAGACATTCTGTGCTGGAATTCTTCTACGAAGGCATTCTCATTGAATACCAGGAGATTACGAAAAAAATCGATGGGTACAGCGAATTTACCCTTGCGGAAAAACTGAGCAATCTGGCCTACACTATTATCGATCTGATGAAAGAGCACCGGGCGTTTGTGAAACAGACATACAGGAGGCTGATTGTGTGCTCATCAAGAAAGCCGGCATTTAACCAGGCCTTTAAAGTACAGCTTAAAACAATTTATGAGAACGATGCAAAGCAATCGTCGCTTTCAGCGGCACTTAACAATGAGCTGCTGTACAGAGCCGGGCTAACGAACTTCCACATTCTGATGAAATTCTGGATTGAAGATGATAGCATCGGAAACCAGAAAACAATGGAACTGGTGGATAAGTGGACCGCATTTGTGCAGGAAATTCACTACACCTCCATACTGGATCGCGGGTTTGATTTCGCGAAGTTTCTCTTTTACAACTCCCCCTTCAGACCGGGATGTTCAACTTCTAACTGCAAAAATAAATCATGAGTGATTTTCCATCTTCTAAATTTGATCGCGGCAAAATTTTTGCAAAAACCGGTTTTAAAGTCGGCTCAAACTACGCAAAGCACTACCTGAAATCCCTGGGCGGAAGCAGTGATGCTCAGAATTCAGCTTTTTACAATCAAACGGCCCAGGAGATCTTCTCAGAATTTACCAAACTGAGGGGCACAGCTCTTAAGATTGCCCAGTCGTTTAGTATCGACCAGGGTTTTTTACCCGATGAGTTTGCCGAGGTTATGACGCAGGCGCAATACTCTGTGCCACCCATCAACCGCTCACTGGTTCGATCGATTATCAAACAGGAGCTGGGAAACTACCCGGAAATGCTGTTTGAAACCTTCGATTCTACCGCAGTTGCAGCGGCCTCGATTGGCCAGGTGCATAAAGCTACGTTGAAAGATGGCCGGCGCGTTGCCGTCAAAATTCAGTATCCCGGCGTTCGCGATACCATAGCATCGGACCTCGGCCTGGCGAAGACGCTCTTTAAGAGATTCATCAAAAATAAAGGCGAGCTGGATGAATACTTCCAGGAAATTGAATCTACCCTGCTAAAAGAGACCGATTACATTCATGAAGGGAAAACCATTGATCGATTCAACAAACGGTTTGCCGGTGACACTATCACTACACCGGAATGGATTGAGGAGTTTTCAACCGAAAGAGTCCTCACAATGAGCTACCTGGAGGGGGAACATCTGCAGGAATTTCTGGATCGAAATCCATCACAAGAAGAAAAGAACATTTATGGCCAGCGTCTGTGGGATTTCTTTCATGAACAGATTAAGCAGTTTGACGAGATTCATGCCGACACACACCCGGGCAATTTTCTGTTAACGCCGGATGGAAAACTTGGGGTGATTGATTTTGGATGCGTAAAGAAATTTCCGCCTGATTTTTTCAAAGACTACCTGCTGCTGCTTCCAACGCATCTCAATCGTGAAATTGATGAAATTATTGATCTGTATAAACGTCTCGGAGTGTTGAAAGACAACCCGGAGTCGAACGAAACTGAGAAACGGTATTTTGAATTCTGCCTCAACTACGGCTTCACATTTGCGATGCCTTATCAGTCAGATGAGTTCGATTTTGGGGATCCCGAATACAGAAAACTTATCCGGGGTTACACGAAAAATGCACCGGTGGGCAATGAAGCCAGGGGAAATAAACATTTCATATACAGCACGCGGGTCCATCTTGGGCTCTATCATTTCCTGATGAAAGCGGGCGCGAAGGTTGATACCAGCAAATCTCGCAAAATTGTTGGTGACGCTATTCAGAAACTTTGACAAAAAAAATGCCCGCCACCGTCAACCGGTACGGGCATAATTAAATTTTTAAAATCTGAACGTCTGGCTATCAGGCTTCAGATTTATCTTCCTTCTCTATAAAGGCGTCAAATACCATCAACAGATCTTTGGAAACTTCTTCACGTGTGCGTCCTTCAATTCTGTGACGCGGAATCATAGCCTTGATCTCTCCATCCACAAAATAGGCGAATGCTGGTGATGAAGGCGGATACTCGCTGAAATATTCGCGCGCTCGCTCAGTAGCTTCTTTATCCTGTCCGGCAAAAACGGTGACCAGGTGATCCGGTCTGTTTTCCGTTTTGTCGAGGGCAATTTCAACACCCGGCCTTGCATTTCCGGCCGCGCATCCACATACTGAATTGATTACCATCAGCATGGAACCATCAGTATACTCTTTCATCACTCTGTCAACATCATCAGGGGTCTTTAATTCTTCAACTCCCAGCTTTGTGAGTTCTTCACGCATCCAGGATGTGTCGGGTCCTACTCCAAATCCAAATTGCATATCGTTGTCTGTTTAATTGATTAATTTCATTTCAATGAATATACGGATAATTTAGTACTTTATTGGGCCATTGACCCGAACAGTGGTTATTCAAAATAATTTCACTCACCGAAGCGTTCCAGAATTTATGAACACTCTTAAAACAGCCCTCATCTTATTTTTTGCATTTACAGTAACGGCCTGTTCCGGCACCCGTTCTGTCACCACGCCACTCACTGACCGGGAAATGGTGGTGGACGGCTCGCTGAGCGGCTGGAGCCTGGATGAATCAGTTATAGAGAGAACGGACATAGCTAACTACTACGCTACTCACGATAATAACTTCCTCTACTTGTTTATAGACGTGCAAAGCCCGGGGCACAACAATGCAATGCGCCAGTCCGGATTTATTATTTATATCAGTGACAATGAGGATAACCGGAAACAGACCGGTATTGCATTTCCGTCAGGTTCCTTTAATCTGTTAAGAGAAAACCCGGGCGCCTACAATTCATTCGTAAACGACCCCGAATGGGGGCAGAATCCACGTAATCGTGAACTGCTTCAAAATCTCGAAGAGGATATTTTCGACCGCATCATGGTTGTGGAACAGAGTAGTTCCGGAACAGACCGCGGATTTATTAACAGGGATCAGCTTCAGATTGATGGAATCCAGATTGCGGCAGAAGAAGGCCGCAGAATGATGAGTATTGAACTCCGTGTACCATTGAATCAATCATCCATCTATAACATTCACGGTGATCGAATATGGGTGGGATTTGAAATCGACCCGCCTAATTTCAGAAGGCAAGACAACTCAAACCAAATGCAGCAGCAACAGCGATATGGGGGCCAGAGGAGAGCAAGTCAGTCAGCTGACAACAGGCGCTCTAATATTCGGCAAAGAATGGGGCAGTTCGAGCGCTGGTACCGGCTCGATTTAGGGCAATAAAAAAAGCACCGCATTCTATACGGTGCCTTTCAATATCACATTGAGCAGATATTACTTCGCTGCTTTGTAGAGTTCGTTCACTTTATTCCAGTTTACTACATTCCAGAATGCTGAAATATAGTCTGGACGCCTGTTTTGGTAGTGCAGGTAATATGCATGCTCCCAGACATCAACCCCTAAAATAGGTGTCAATCCGTTCATCAGGGGACTATCCTGGTTTGGAGTTGACAGGACTTTAAGATTGCCTGAATCGTCTACGCACAGCCAGCCCCAGCCTGATCCAAATTGTCCTGCGGCTGTAGAACTAAACTCTTCCTTAAATTTATCGAAGCTGCCAAATGTTTTCTTGATTGCATCGGCAAGTTCACCGGTTGGCTTTCCTCCGCCATCGGGTGAAAGTACGGTCCAGAAAAGTTTATGGTTTGCGTAACCACCGCCGTTGTTTATAACTCCCTGGCGGATATCTTCCGGTACTTCATTTATTCTTTTAAGCACTTCTTCAATTGGAAGATCAGCAAATTCATGCCCTTCGAGCGCGGCATTTACTTTTTTAGTATAGCCTGCGTGATGCTTACCGTGATGAATCTCCATCGTTTTTTTATCGATGTTCGGTTCAAGTGCATCGTGTTTATATGGTAAATCGGGAAGTTTGTAAGCCATGTTATCTTAATTTAAGTTTACTTGTTAATAATTTCTGTAAGGTGCTATATATCAATGATTTAATATAACACTGCATTCTCTACCTGTAAAATTGAATTTTATGTAACTATCGTTCCTCTGTTACCTCTTTTTTATTTCCTCAAACAATGAATGGGTTTAAAGCAATAGAATCTTATTTTAAAGACCTGAAGATCAATTTAAAAATACAGACACCATGACTTTCGATTACGACGTAATCATTTGAGGTAGCGGCCCTGCCGGGTTTTCTTGTGCAATGCAGAGCTCCAAATTCGACAAAAAGGTATTAATTGTTGAAGCGAACGACGATCACCTGGGCGGCACCTGGATAAACAAAGGAACCGTACCCAGTAAAGCGTTACGAGAAGCGGCCAGTTCTATTCAAAAATTTCACGAACAGTTTGGTGATGAAAGAGGCCGGAAACCGTATGAGCGGTTTAAAATGGATGATCTGCTTCAATACAAACGCTCCATACTCGACAATAAGAACCAAAAGGTAAAAAACGATCTTATCAAAAATGAGATTGAAACCGCCAGAGGATGGGGAAGAATAATCGGCAAAAACACCGTTGAGGTTAAAGATCAGCTGAACAATGTTAAGACCTACTCAGCAAAAAATATCTTAATCTCTACGGGAAGCAGCTTTAACAAGCCCGATGTATTTGATGTTAACCACTCCAATGTTCTGGATTATGAATCCGTACTGGACCTGACCCATATTCCACGCCGGCTCGTGATCGTTGGCAACGGAATTATCAGCTTTGAATACGCAACCATCTTTGCTGCACTTGGCACCCGGGTTACCGTACTCTCAGAGCGAACTGACATGCTCCCTTTCCTGGATGATGAGATTGAAACTGAAGTTATCAAAATCATCAAAAACAGTACGATTCAGCTTTTTAAGAATGTTGAGATACAGCACGTAAGCAACAACAAACTCAGAACGTGTACAGAAGTTGGTTTTAAATCCACCAAAAGTGATAGCAGGCTGCAGGTTGTTGAAACAGAGCATGTGCTCTTTATTGGCAGCACAGATCCGAACACATCAAATATTGGCCTCGAAAGCTGCGGTGTTGATCTTGATAACGATGGTTTTATTAAAGTAGACAAAACATTCCAATCGTCAGTTGATACGATATATGCTGCTGGCGATGTTATTGGATTTCCTGCCCAGGCTTCAGCTTCATTTGTTCAGGGAAGGCTTGCTGCCTGCAGTATGTTCGATAAGCACAACCACAGCCTAGATGGATCCACACCGTACGCAATCTATTCCATTCCTGAGATCTCTTCAATTGGGCTGACCGAAAAAGATGCAAAAAACCAGGGGATTGACGTTACTGTTGGCCGCGCATACTACAACAACATCACACAGGCCGATATCACCCACGCTAACGAAGGGCTTTTGAAACTGGTTTTCAAAACCGACGACTTAAAACTTTTGGGCGTTCACATTATCGGTGAGCAGGCGGCAGATCTTGTGCACCTTGGCCAAAGCGTCATGAGCCATAACGGAACCATAAATTATTTTATGGAACACGTCTTAAACTATCCCACATTCACTGAAGCCTATAGAATTGCTGCATTTAACGGCATAAACCGGGTATACAAAGCTGGTGTGAAGTATAAAAAGATCCTGAACCGATCCAGCGACAAGAGTTGATAATAAAATGCCGGGGTCAAAAACCCGGCGTTTTACCGAAGCGCTGTTACCGGGCTCTCTTTACGTAATGGATAGCCATCGGCAGCTCTTTGGAATCGAGGGGGGGCATTTCAGGGAGCGTTACCAGCTCGTTCTCTTTTGAATGCTTGGCTGCCAGGGCCAGCGCCATCGCATCAACAATATCGTCTTCAGCAACTTCATTCCGCCGAAATTCTTCTTTTATATCCCTGAAAAAATCGTCGGCTACCTCTTCATGCTCAACAATAAGGCTGAGCCGGTGCCGAAGCCCCTTTTTGGTTTTCTTTTTCTGGTAGATCATCCCGCCGTTCAAATTCATAAAGAGCAGTTCGGGATGGCTCTCCAGCACTTTCTCTCTCAAAGATTCATTATCGGTAAGGAAGTTGTCTACAGTCCGTATTTTTGGAGTGATATTCCACGCCTGAACCGTCAACTTCTTTTCGGTGTACTCGTAGCTCTCCATGTTAGCCTCCACATACGACGGGGCGTTCAGTGCCGGCCGGATTGGCGGACTAAACACGCTTGCCGCATACTCTGCACCCAGTTTTTCCCTCAGCAGCCGATCGCATTCGCGGGTGTAGTTTTCATCCTCAAGGCCAATTGGCATATCGATGAAGACGCGGTCGAAATTGATAAACGCATTTTTCAGATCTTCATCCGTTCTGAGGACTTCGTAGTACGGATCTTCATCAAAGGTGATCAGGATCCAGCCCGCTTTACAGCCATCTATTCCAGCAGTTTTCAATGTAGTATGATTTAATTGTTATCTCTAAGTTTTATGTGGAGTTCCCTCAGCTGCTTTTCATCCACAGAGCTGGGAGAGTGGTCCATCGTACTTTGTGCTTTTTGATTTTTAGGAAACGCAATTACATCCCGCAGGCTGTTGGCATTCGCCATAATCATCACAATCCGGTCCAGCCCGAGAGCAATACCGCCGTGTGGTGGTGCTCCGTACGTGAATGCGTCCAGCAGAAAGCCAAACTTCTCGCGTGCTTCCTCTTCTCCAATGCCGAGTACTCTGAACATTTGGTTTTGAATCTTTGAATCGTGAATTCGTATAGATCCGCCGCCAATTTCACTTCCATTTAATACAAGATCGTACGCCCTGGCATTCACTTCATCAGGTGATTTTTCCAGCTTTTCTATATCCTCTTTCCTGGGTGATGTGAACGGATGATGCAGCGCGGCATACCGCTTCGCTTCCTTGTCCCATTCCACAAGCGGAAAATCGGTTACCCAAAGGAAGTTATGAACCGACTGATCAATCAATTCAAGCTCTTTACCCATCATCAGCCGCAAAATCCCCATCTGCTTATACACCTGTGGATTTGGCCCTGCAAGGATCAAAATCAAATCACCGTTTTCAGCTTCTGAACGATCCACCAGTGCCTGCACTTTATCTTCCGTGAGGAATTTACCGACGCTGCAAAAATGTCCTTCGTCAGATACTTTTATATAAATGAGTCCCGCAGCCCCGGTCTCTCTTTTCACATCTTCCGTAAGCCTGTCGAGCGCACCGCGTCCAAGCTCACCTTTACCCGGCACACTGATTGAAACAATCCTGCCCCCTTTTTTAACCGTGCTCTCAAAAATCTTAAATCCGCAATCTTCCAGCAGATCAGAAAGATTTTTAATCTTCATACCAAAACGGGTGTCCGGCTTATCTGATCCGTACGTTTCAATTGCCTGCTGATATGGAATTCGCGGAAACGGCGTCTCAATGTCTGCATCCAGATGCTCTTTCCAGATTTTTGCCATCAGCTCTTCGTGCGTTTCAAAAATCTGTTCCTCATCAACGAAAGACATCTCCACGTCGATCTGGGTAAATTCGGGCTGACGGTCTGCGCGAAGGTCTTCATCTCTGAAGCACTTCACAATCTGGAAATAGCGATCCATACCCGATACCATCAGCAGCTGCTTATAGGTTTGAGGGCTTTGTGGCAGTGCAAAAAATTTGCCTGCGTTCACGCGGCTGGGAACAAGATAATCCCGCGCGCCTTCAGGAGTGGAACGCATCAAGACCGGTGTTTCCACCTCAGCAAAATTGTAATTGTGATAAAACGACCGAACCGTATGATACAGTTTCGAACGCAGAAGCAGATTGTCTTGAATCTCCGGGCGTCTTAAATCCAGATAGCGATATTTGAGTCTTGTTTCTTCGTTTGTAGCAATTCCATCTTTAATCTCAAAGGGAGGTGTTTCCGCTTCACTGTAAACGTTGAGTTCCGTCACTTCAATTTCAACTTCGCCGGTGGGCATCGATGGATTCACGGTCTCCTCATCCCGCAGCAGCACTTTTCCTTTTATTCCGATCACATATTCAGAGCGTAAATCTTCAGCTTTTGTGTGAAGCTCTTTATTGGATTCATCAAAAACAATTTGCGTAATACCGTACCGATCCCTTAAATCGATAAATATCACTCCGCCAAGATCTCTTCTTGAAGATACCCAGCCGTTTAAAATTACCTCTTGATCGACATTCTTTTTTGTTAAATCACCACAGGTGTGAGTGCGAAGCCAGCTCATATATTGTTTCAGTTACTTAATAAATTATTTTCGTTCCGTTTACAGAAACGCTAAAATAAACAATATGCAAACCATTCGCCTACTTCAATCAATTAATTTAGTATATGTGTTGATCTCCACTCTAAATGATGGTTGAACTCAATATGCATAAATCAAATCCATCGTTACCATGACAACTATTTTTATTCTTCATCTCACCGCTGCAGCTGTAATGACTGGTTTGATTTGGACAATTCAGCTGCTGCACTACCCTTTTTTTCATCACCTCAGCAAAGAGACGTATTCAGAGCAGATGAGCGCTCACCGGACTAAAATTTCATTTATAGTCATCCCTGCTATGCTTCTTGAACTTTTTACCGGTCTCTGGTTAATGATATACGCCACATCACACAGTACAATTTTCACTGTCGGCTTCGTATTGATTGCGCTTATCTGGCTCTCCACTTTTCTTCTGCAAATGCCGCAACACCTTAAAATTGCAGATGGTTACAACCGTTCAGCCGTTGATACACTCGTTAAGACCAATTGGGTACGTACGATTCTGTGGACCATCCGCCTGACCTTGCTGCTATACATCTCATTTGAAATTTCATTTTTTGATACAGTTTAACATACCTGTTTACATTTAACCAAAATAAATTATATTAGTCTATGTAAACCCTTACGAGAGATATCATGAAGACAACGGCCATTCATATTGCAGATGGTTCTGAAATTTCGAGAAGCGGATTGGTATGCCTGCTTGAAAAATCCTCCCGTATTGATCAAATATACGCTCATCCTACTGCTAAAAAGCTGTTGAAATCATATCGTTCAGTACCCAACGCCATTTGCATCGTTTCATCCTCCCTTCCTGATCTCTCACTGAAAGAGTTGATGTCCGGGCTTACTGAAATAAATCCAAGTCCCGGAGTGATCATTGTATCAGGGTCATCCGATATTGGCCATGTAAACCAGGCCCTGAATGCAGGAGTGAAAGGGTATGTAACGCGCCAGGTTTCCGGGTCTGAGCTTGAAAAAGCCGTCGTTACTGTCGCGAGGGGTGAGCAGGCGTTCAGCCGAAAAATCACAAAAACGATTGTGGCGCACTACGCAAACAAACGCCATACACACACGGATGCCGTTAAAAATTCCATCACAAAGCGAGAAAAGGAGGTCTTATCTCTCATCGTCAAAGGACTCACAAGCTCTGAAATCGCGAAGCGACTTTACATCAGCCCCCGAACCGTAGAGACTCACAGGTCGAACCTGATGCAAAAACTTGATATTAAAAACACGGCCGGCCTGGTGCGATATGCGCTGGAAAGAGGAGAGAACTTCTAAATTCAGGCTTTTGAG
>CAZKIZ010000109.1:0-9631 GCA_964552935.1 uncultured Rhodohalobacter sp.
CGGGTTTTTGAATTTTCTCAAAGCGCTTATTTGATCTTTGCAGAGAATGGGTTAGTAGTAGAGATAAACGAGTTAAACTCCGGGATTCAGCAACAGCATGCTGAACTTCAAAAAATTGTAGCGGAGTGTGTATAATGAAGTGTCGATCATCACTGAATTATTGAGATCTGCATGATGTGATTGGACTTTGAAATGGGTGGGAAGTTCTTCGGAAATAAAAAAAGTTTAAAAACTCCTCGATCAGATGGGGTTTACTTCCCAAAGTCCCAGGATGAAACCCACGGACAGGTTAACGATGCTTAGCTCCAACGCAGATACCAAGCGACTTCTTCATGACGGTACTTTTTTAGCAATTCATTACGCTTTGTCCAGAACCGATTTAACTTTCGAAGTTTTGAAGGAGTACCTCAAATAAAACCCGGTAATTATAGCAGCACCTAAATCAGCAATGGGAAAGGCAAACCATATCCCATTTATCCCAAACTGCAGCGGCAGGAGGAAGATAAGTGGAATCAATATGAATCCTTGCTTTGAAAGGGCCAGAATAAGCGCAGGTCTTGCACGGCCAATCGCCTGGAAATAGGCACTACCCAACAGGTTTATGGCGATGAGCGGAGTAGCCAGAAAAGCTAGTCGAAGTGCGGGTATGGTTTCGCGAATCAATTCGGGGTCGTTGGTGAAAATGGAGACGATCTGCGGTGTGAAAATCATCAGACCGGAAAAGATGAAAAAGGCGATGGATGTGGCAGAGATCATGGAGAGCCTGATAATACCGGATACCCGCTTCATGAGCCGGGCTCCATAATTGTATCCCACAATCGGGATAAATCCCTGGGTGATTCCCAGAACCGGGAAATTGACAAACATCATCAGACGTCCGATGATCCCGTAGATCGCCAGGCCGAGTTCACCTCCGTAAAAGAATAGAGAATTGTTCAGCACGATCGCAAGAACGCTGATGGTTCCCTGGCGCGCAAAGGTTACGGAACCGAGAGAGACGGTTTCTTTTATGATAGCGGGATCAGGCTTCAGCAGGCTGCGATTTAGCTGCATTTGAGATCTGCCGCTCAAAAAGAACCAGAGGGCAAAAGTTGCGCTTGAGATGTAGGCGATGGTGGTTGCCCAGGCCGCCCCGGCAAGGCCCATATCAAGCCAGATGATAAACACCGGATCAAGTATAATATTTACCACAGCCGGGATCATGATGGTGTACATCGCTATTTTTGGGAACCCCTCTGCGCGGATGACGTTGTTGCTCATCATGGCAAAGGCGAGGAAGGGGACGCCCAGAAGTACGATCACGAAGTATTCACGGGCAGGGCCGGCAACATCGCCCCGGCCGCCAAACAGGCTCAGCACCTGGTCGATGAACAGGAAGCCAACAATCACAAAAAAGATACCGAGTAACAGGGTCAGGCCAACCTGGGTCCCGAAGGTTTTGAACGCTTTTTGATCGTCGCCCTCACCAAACGCACGTGAGATGATGGATGCTCCTCCCACGCCGATCGCCATACCGATGCTGGCAATCAGAAACGTAATGGGCAGAACCACTGTGATAGCTGCAATCCCCATTGAACCGACCCAAAGCCCCACAAATATCGTATCTACAATGCCGTAAATCGACATCACGAGGATGCCGGCGGATGCGGGTATGGCCTGCTTGCGCAGCAGTTTCCCTAAAGGCTGGGTGCCAAAATCATCACGGTTATTTTCTGTCAAAGGTGAGGGTTTAGGATTGCGTAATCTAACAGAGTGTAAGCAATTCTATCGCAACACTGTTCCGGTCAACTGCTTGATTTACAAGTTATAATCAAAATCGAAATACAAATCCGAGCTGTACGACCAGCATGTCTGTTCTGGACTGAAGCGTATCAAAAGTTACGTCTCCATTTTCGATAACAATAGAGCCTTCCCTCAGGTACTCCGCTTCAGATCCGTTAAGGTAGCGCGCCCCGAGATTTATGTATCCGGCAGCGATCGGGTTTTCAGCCGTAATGTTCTCTGAACCGCGGCGGTCGAATACGCGAATCATCAAACCAGCACCTCCGCCCCAGGCAAATCCCCAGTCCTCAAAATTGGTATCGGATGCGATTGGGTCTGAGCCACCACCGCGTCGCTCGGATATACTGGTTTCGGTGAAGAAGTAGTTAAAGCCGGCAAGCCCCTCAGCATAGGGACGGAAAATTCCGTCGGTGGGCTGAAGCTTTGCCACTATCAAACCCTGTATCAGGTTATACTCATTCTCGACCCTTACACGAAGGTCCGGTATTGTGGGGCTGAGCGGTTCATCCCGGGTATCTTTTCCGAAATTATTGAAATTGAAATCGAGGCCAAGTCCAAACGGGCTGTCGCCAAAACGATAGAGGCCGTTCAGATTGATGCCAAGACCATTTGTATTGATACTTTCAGAAAACTCCTGTTGTGGCAGGATGAGCTGCACGTTCGCTCCAAAGTTCACTTCTTGTGCGTGCAGATGGGTGACCAAAAACAGTGAGATGGTGAGTAATAGCGAAATACGTCTGATCATTGAGGAAGCTCTCTTTAAATTTATATTAGATCTGTTCTCTTAAAAATTATCAATTTATACAGAGATTTAACAGAGCGAGTGTATTGTTTTGTTTGGGTAGTATGATGTGAATTTATTTGAAGTATTAAGATTTCAATTTATATGCTTTATAGCGTCATATAAAATGACTTGTGCGATATTATCAATATGCTGATATTTAATTATATACATTAATTGATTGGAGAAAACAGTGCAAACCTGCCTATTCAAGCCAACTGTTTCATCGTAGTGTACTGGTGATAGCTTTTATTCAACTTTTTCGAACGGTTAAAGATTAGCAGGATTAAGGAAAAAAATCAGTAAGATGCACTATTCCGAGTGAATACAGCAAAATACAGGGGAAGGTCGGCTGTTTAAATACACTGGATGGCCACCTTATGAACTGCCTGATAGACTTTTTCCGAATGGATCTAATACAGGGATTTGAAAACGTATAAAAAGATGAGATTAACTGTTGCTGCAACTATAGTAATTTTAGGATTAGTACTTGCTGAAACGGCTCTGGCACAAGAAGAAGTACCTGTAATTGTGCAGTATCGGCTAGTTGAAGGGATTGTTCAAATATCCCAGCCGGGTGAGGAGTCGGTTTTAGTGAATCTATGGGGGGATGTGAATGCACCCGGGCGGTTCATGATCCCTAAAGGTACCACTCTCATCGAACTGATCTCATTCGCACGCGGCCCGGCAAGCTTCAGGACGGGTGAAACTACTCTGGACTGGTCTAAATTACGTGTTCAGGTTAATGTGTCACGCCGAAGCAAGGAACTGGAAATGGATGAGGTGGTCAATTTCAGGTTTCGCTACACACAGCAACTGCCAACCGGTATGCGTGATTATGTACTGCAAGAAGACGACTTTGTTACTCTTGAAGTAAAACGGCAGGCGGCTTTTGTCGATTATATGCGAATTATTGGCCCTATTTCAACTGTTTTGGCCGCAACTATACTGCTTGTAGATAAACTTTAACGGTATGTAAGTTTTCAACAAATTAGAAAACATTCCCATGTTGATTACTTCTACAAGATACACATTGAGTTTTTTACTTATTTCATGTACCAGTTTCAGAGAATAAGCACGTAAAAAAATCCCGGCATCCTTCTGAAAGCCGGGATCTCAAAACTTAATCCATCAATAAGTATCTGCTTAATTTTCGGCCTGAAGTCGTTCTACATACTCTGGGCTCGCAAAGATAGCGACCTCAACCCGGCGGTTCTCCTGCTGACCGGATTCGGTACTGTTATCCGCAATCGGCTCATTTTCTCCTCGTCCTTCAATCTGTACCCGGGAGTCTGAAAGGCCCTGTTCGATCATATAGGCAGCCGCAGACTGGGCTCTCCGCTCACTCAGCCCCATGTTGTAGTCCGAATCACCTGTTGAGTCGGTGTGGCCGACAATCATCAATATGGTTTCTTCATCCCTGTTCAGGATTTCCGATAGTTTCTGTAGATTTTCTCTCGATTCAGGCTTCAGTACAGATGAATCAAACCCAAAAAGAAGACCGCTGTCAAAACTGACCGCGATTCCTTCTTCAACCCGCTGGATTGTTACACCATCAAGCTCTTCGTTGATCTCTTCAGCTTTTTCATCCATATTTCGCCCTATAATTGTGCCTACAGTACCACCAACTGCAGCACCGGCAATTGCACCGGCCGCGGTGTTGCCCAGCGTCTTTCCAATAACGGCACCGGCAGCCGCTCCGCCTCCTGTTCCGATAACGGCTCCTTTTGCGGCGTTACTCCAGCTGGAGCAGCCGGAAACAATAAGCGCGGATATTACCGCGATCGATAGAAGCAGGGATAGATTTTTTGTAGTCATAGGTTTGTGATTTTCTTGATTATTTATTTTTGGAAATTCGCAGCTGTGTCATGGTAGCTAAATCGCTAAGAATTGTTTCCTTATAATATGATAAGATGTTTCTGCTTAAAGAGTCGTTGTAGATTTACTGCGCTTTCGTTACAGATTTTTGGCTTTTCGATATGATCAGCGGCCAAGTTCGGAGAGCAGGTCTTTAATATCGAGGGGGCGGGTGTACATCTGCAGATTTCCATCTGTATCCAGCGGCCACTTCTCGCGGGGACGGTCCCAATAGAGTTCAACTCCGTTTCGGTCCGGGTCATCGAGGTAGATCGCTTCTGAAACTCCGTGGTCGGAAGCTCCCGTAAGCGGATAGCTGTGTTCCTTCAATCTCTGAAAAATTACGGCCAGATCCCGCCTCTCTGGAAAGAGAATAGCGGTGTGAAACAGCCCGGGACTTCGAGCGGGTGCCGGTGGAGCGCCCTCACTGTTCCAGGTGTTTAGTCCGATATGGTGGTGATACCCGCCTGCAGAAATGAATGCGGCGTGGTCGCCAAGAGTTTGCATGAGTTCAAAACCCAGGAGCCCGCAGTAGAATTCCAAAGATCGGTCCAGGTTCGAAACTTTCAGATGAACGTGACCTATACGCGTATTATGCGGAACGGAGTAGGAGTCAGGCGTTGACTCTTTTTTAGTCACGACAGTTCACCGGCAGGTTTCATCGCCATCAGTTCAGAAAAGAGACGGTGAGATTTTAGTCTCTCATCATGATCAAAAACGTAGGAGGCCATCATCAGTTCGTCAGCTCCGGTTTGCTCAAGAAATTGGTCGATTTGCTGCCTGACCGTCTCCGGACTTCCGATGAAGGAGTAGGTAAGCAGCTGCTCAACGGCCATTTTTTGATGGATATCCCACACGCGGCTCATATCATCTACCGGCGGGGGCATCGGTTTCCGATCTCCCGTTACAACTCCCATAAACATCTGTTTCATCGACGTGGCTAGGTATTCTGCCTGCTCATCTGAATCAGCCACAACAACGTTCACACCCGGCATTGCGTACGGTTTGTCGAGCTGGGCGGAGGGTTTGAACCGCTCCCGGTAAATACGAAGGGCCGGCATCAGCTGATGTGGTGCAAAATGGCTGGCGAACGCGTAGGGAAGTCCCATTTCAGCAGCAAGATATGCGCTGTCTGTGCTCGATCCCAAAATCCAGATCGGAACGTTGGTCCCCTCACCGGGAATAGCCCGGACTCTGCTGCTTTGATTGTCTGCCGACAGGTACTTTTGAAGCAGCTTCACATTCTCAGGAAATCGCTGCACCTGCTGCATGCGGTCTTCGCGAATGGCATGTGCCGTCACCTGGTCGGTACCCGGCGCTCGCCCAAGCCCCAAATCAATCCGGTTGGGATAGATGGTGGCCAGAGTACCGAACTGTTCGGCAATCACGAGAGGGGAGTGGTTGGGCAGCATAATTCCTCCCGAGCCAACACGAATGGATTGGGTGGCTTCTGCCACGTGCCCCAGCAAAATTGAGGTGGCTGAGCTCGCAATATTTTCCATGTTGTGATGCTCCGCCATCCAGAACCGGTTGTAGCCCAGTTCTTCCGCGTATATGGCAAGATCACGGCTTCTCTCAATAGCTTCGCGGGTTGAGCTTCCTTCAGTTACTACGGCAAGGTCTAAAACGGAAAATGGGATTTGATCGGGATTATTCTGCATGATCTGTGAAGTTTAATATTAAACTGTTTATAAATATAACAAGAAGGAGAGCCAGATCATTGTATTGAAATATTCAGTGTAAGCAGAAGACTCACTCAACAAGGGCCATCTCCTCATCAGAAACCTCACGCAACAAATTGACACGCTCCAGAAATCGATCCGCACGTAAAAAACCAACCACGCGTGCATCGGTAACCTCCTCACCGTCCGGTCCAATGAATACGATAGTCGGAACGCCGGCAACTTCAAACCGGTCACGAAGATTGCGGGATCGCTCATCTTCATAGTTGGTCATATCCACCTTGAACCGGCGAAACTCCTGTGTGGCATCGATCACATCTCCGTCGGTGAATGTCGCCCTTTCAAGTTCAAGGCAGGGGATGCACCAATCGGCATAAAAATCCATCATTACTGGCTGATTATTTTCAATTGCTTCTGCAAAAGCTTCATCGCTGTACGGTTCCCATTCAATGCCATCTTTTTGGAGATTCATAACCATCATGGCTCCCAACACGAGCGCGGCAGCACCAAATCCCCACTTGATGCGGGTAAATGTTTTAGCCCCCTTGCCGGATGACTCCAGGAATCCAAGGTAAATGCCGCCAAGGATTACCGTGGCAATAATCACGTGGAATGAGTAGGCCGGGAAAAACGCGAGTGCAAGGTAAAAGAGGGCAACGCCTACAAGTACCACACCAAATACTTTCTTGACCCAAACCATCCACGTGCCGGACTTCGGCATTTTGGAGAGGAGTCCGCTAAAGGTTCCCAGGATCAAATACGGGAATCCGAGGCCAAATGCCATCACAGAAAAGAGGGTGAATCCGAAGAGCGGATCTCCCTGTGAACCTACAAAAGCGAGCAGCGCAATTATCGGCGGGCCGATGCACGGCGCGGCAAATACGCCAACAACCAGGCCTGAGAAAAAGTGGCCCAATACGCCACCGGTTTTACGCTGTGTGCCGCTCAGCGACTGCATCCAGGAGGAGGGGGGCTGAAGCTCGTAGAGCCCGAACATACTCAATGCAAGAGCAAAAATAAGTATACCAATTCCAGCCAGCACAACCGGGCTCTGCAGCCAGCTGCCGAACAGGGCACCCGTAAATGCCGCAGCAACGCCAAGAACGCTGTACATAAAGACAATTCCCATCACGTAGACGAACGCCATGAAGAAGGAGCTGCCCAGTTTACTTTCCTCATCTTTTCGGCTGCCAAAGAGCGAAACGGTTACCGAGAGCATCGGGTAGACGCAGGGCGTGAGGTTGAGGGCAAGGCCGATCAGGAAGATTCCTGCAAATGCCCAGAACAGGCCGAGTGAATCGAAAAGTGCGGCAATTTCACCGCCTCCGCGAGCCGAAAGAGCATCCAGTACAGAACCACTGGCCACTTCCACTCCTTCAAAGAATTCAGTATTAATTGGCTGAAATCCCGTTCCGGCGGCGGAAATTTCTACAGGTACGGAGATGTCGAGCGTGACAGGAGCGAGACAAACTTCGTTATCACACGCCTGGACGCGAAGAGTTCCGCTCATCTCATATTGACCCGGATCGATATCCTCATCAGCATAAATGGTGAACAAAATAGGGGCTTCCCCTTCGTATACATCTACCGGCTCCTGTGAGAAATCGAAATTGTACTCTTTGGAGGGCGGATACTGAAACGCGGTGGCCGTTAAATGCTCACGATCGTTAATGGTAAGCTGCGTTCCGATCAGGAAATCCTGTGAGGGCTGATTGGAGTTGACGTGCCAGGTATCGTCGAGATTAAGAAGTACGGCAACCTGTGCAGAGCTTCCGGCAGGGATAACGTTTTGAGAGTGTTTTACTTCGGGGTTGACTTTGTCAGCGCTGGAAGCTCCCGACTGTTGAGCCGATAGTCCAAATGGAAGAAACAGGATAGCAAGCAGTAACGCGCTGGTAAGCTGCTTATGTAAATATGATTGCCGCATCTTTAAATTTCGTATTAATTTTTAAAACAGATTAATTCAGCAGAGATCAGGCCTGAACGGCTTCAAGTACAGAACGAATGTCGCGGATCAAATCCTCTTCAGACTGATCACTTTGCAGCGTATGAAGAACCTCGCCGGTCTCGGCGTTTACAAGAACCATGTATCCTGTGCTTCCTCTGTTCTCTTCAAAAAGGGAAGGCAGATTCATGCGCTCCGCAAGTTTACCTGCCTGCTGGGTTGTAAAATCATTGGTCATGTTGAATTTAACGAACAAAATGTCTTCGTCTTTAAATTCCGGCATGATATTATCCAGCTTAGGATTCATCACTTTACATTTTCCGCACCACTCTGCATCCATCTTAACGCCAATTATGCTGATTTCATCTGTATTGTTTTCAACGATTTCAGCAGAGGCGTCGGATGGTGTGAATGATAAACCTAAAGTTAAGAAGAACATTGTTAAGATGATGATATACTTATTCATGGGGTAATTATTAATGAGTTGATAGCTTTATATGAGTTGATATAATAAAGAAGCAGGACAGAGGAAGTATCTCGCTTTCGTAACGAAATTATAAAACGGAATTGATTGCAGTCTGAAGATTGAGAAATGTATAGACATACAGAGACACGGGTTCAGAAAACGATAACAAATGAGCACTCTTTTTGATTGGAATATCCCTGCTGTGATATTTATACAGATTCAGGTATCCACACTTTGAACGTGGTTCCACTGCCGTTGGGGCTTTCGACGGCTACTTTACCGTTATGAAGGCTGAATATTTTCTGGGCGATAGCAAGACCAAGGCCGGCATTACTTCCGCTGCTTCGGCTCTTATCAGCCTGGTAAAAACGGTCGAAAATGTGCGGAAGATCGGCTTCGGGAATGCCGGTACCTGTATCGGAAACTTCAATCCGAACATCTGTACCATCTTTTGAAAATGCAACGACAACCGAGCCTCCCTCGGGTGTGTGCTCAATGGCGTTGTTGATCAGGTTGGATATTGCGCGGTTCAGCAGCCCTATATCGGCTGTGATGTAGGTCTGTGTCTGATCAGGAAAGTCAGCGTTCAGATCGATATTCTTTTTTAAAGCAATAGGCTTAAACTGCAGCACAAGATCCTGTACCAGCTCCGCTACTGAAACGCTTTCGAGCACGGGTTGAACATTTTCGGCATCCAGCTTGGAGAGGTCAAAAAGATCGCCGATCAGGTTGTTCAGCCGCTTTGTGTTGCCAAGCGCAGTTTGAATATACTGCTGAAACTGCTCACGGGTCAGATCTTCGCCCTTCAGCTGAATGGTTTCAAGATAACCCTGGACGGATGCAAGCGGACTCCTGAGATCATGGCTGATATTTGCCACCAGTTCACGCCGCAGCTGGTCCGATTTTTTGATCTCCAGCATATTTTGATAGAGGTTATCTGCCATCCGGTTAAACCCTTTGGATAGATCACTCAGCTCATCGTTTCCTTTTACAGGAATTCGGTTGGTTAGTTCACCGCGTTCAAAATCGGCAACTGTGGATTTTATCGTATCGAGCCGCTGGGTGAGCTGCCGGAATATGAAAAGGCCAGCGGCAAGGCTCAGCAGCAGAACAATTCC
>CAZKIZ010000110.1:0-9578 GCA_964552935.1 uncultured Rhodohalobacter sp.
ACTCATCCACTTTCAAGAGCAAATATTCGCCCTGATAATTACTTAGAATTTATATACTCTGTCTATAGAAAGCGCTTTTCAACTTCATTATAGCCTTCATTCTCTCCTACACGACCATTTAATTTATACTTTTCATTATAATTGATTTTAAAGATTTTAAAGCCTTAATTATCAATAATATAAATCAGATAAGTGCTATCGCTTATACTTTTAACAAAACCACTGAGAAATGACAAAAAATCGCTACGCTATAATTAAAGCAGCTACAGTATGTATTTGTGCTCTCTTCTTTTTTAACGCCGAAGCCCTTGCACAAAACGGAACACTGGCTGGCGTAGTCACTGACGCTCAGTCAGGGACAACCCTAACCGGTGCCACCATTTTTATACCCTCTCTCGACAGAGGGGCCGCAACCGATATCGATGGTGAATTTCAAATTACAGATATTCCTGCCGGCGCGTACACCGTGAGAATCAATTTTATTGGTTACCGGCAAGCCCAGCTAGAGATCACAATCAGTGCAGGTGAAACTACTAATCTGCCTGTGCAACTCAGGTTTGATCGCCTGGGACTTGAAGAAGTTATTGTAACAGGAACGGCTGGCGAAACCCGTCAGCGTGAAATGGGAACGACTGTTTCGCGCGTCAGCATGGACCAGGTTTACGAACCCATTTCAAGTGTTGACGACTTGTTGTCCGGGCGTGTCACTTCAATGACGGTAAATCCCGGTTCCGGTACAATGGGAGCGGGTGCAGCCATTCGACTGCGCGGAAACGTAAGCGCCACTCAAAGTAACCAGCCATTAATATATATTGATGGAGTCAGGCAGGGAGCAGACTCGTACCCGCTGAACCGTTCTGAGGGTGTAGCATTTTGGCAAAGTGCCCAATCAACATCCAGCCCCCTCAACGATATTAACCCAAACGACATCGACCGGATTGAAGTGATTAAAGGCGCTTCTGCTACAACTCTGTACGGATCTGAAGCAGCTGCAGGCGTCATCCAGATTTTCACAAAGAGAGGGCGCGAAGGTGCACCACAAATCTCGGTAAGCACAAACCACAATTTTGATCGAGTGCAGGCCTTCGGTTCTGATGAGAATCCGTATGTAAATATGGAACCTTTTTTGAAAACCGCATATAGTCAAAAACACAATATGTCAATTAGTGGCGGAGATAGCGATGTACAGTATTTTGTATCCGGTGGTGGCGGTCTCGACGAGGGTATCCATCCCAATGACGAAGGGTACAATTTCGATTTTAGGGGTAACTTCACCTTTAGAGTATCTCCATCCGTTACAGTAGACTGGAATAATTTTTATTCAAAAAAAGATCTTGAAATCACCCATGTTGGTAACAACTTGTTCGGTATTCAGTTTAACGCCTTCAGAGCACCAAGCAATACCGTTGGCTCAGGCGATCCAGAAGTAATTGGAAGAGTTCTCGATGCTTATATTGGCCAGGAGCAGACTCGTATGAACAGTGGTGCCACGATCCGGTATATACCAAACGAACAGTTCACAAACCGGCTTACCCTCGGAATCGACAGAATGTCGATGAGCAACTCTCATATTACTCCGTTTGGATATATCCTGCAGTCAGAAGGTTCCATAACCGAACAAAACTGGACAAACGAGTCTTTTACGATCGATTATGCCGGCTCATTTAATTCCCAGCTTGGATCAGATCTGAAAAACAGGTTATCGTGGGGCGGACAATTTATTCATACCGAAGATGAACTCCTTGACGCATACGGTCTTGGCCTTCCCGGTCCAGGAGAAGCGACCGTTAGCAGTGCAGCCGAACGCCTTTCGTTCAGTGAACGGTTCAGAGTGATTGATGCGGGTGTGTTTGCCGAAACGATGTTTGATCTTAAAGACCGCTACTTTTTCACTTTTGGTGCAAGGGTAGATGGAAACAGTACATTCGGTGAAGATTTTGGGCTTGAATTTTATCCAAAAGCAAGCCTTTCATATGTAGTATCAGATGAAGATTTCTATCCAGCTGAATTTGGACAGTTAAGGCTGCGTGCCGCTCTGGGCTGGGCCGGACGAGCCCCCGGTGCATTTGATGCTGTACGGACGTTTAATCCGCTCAGTTTTGGCGGTCAGGCAGCATTTGTGCCCTTGAATGTAGGGAACCCAAATCTTGGACCTGAACGAACTCGTGAAATTGAGTTCGGATTTGAGTCATCCCACTTTGATGAAGTATTATCCGTTAACTTTACTTATTACAATCAGCGGACTCAGGATGCTCTCTTTAATGTTCCTCAAATTCCTTCCCAGGGTTTCACCGGCAGCCAGCTCGAAAACGTTGGTGAGTTGAAAAATGAAGGAATCGAGCTCGAACTCCGTGGGCAGCTCGTACAGGGGAGAAATTTTTCACTCGAACTCGGAACCAGCTACTCCACTAACTTCAGTGAGGTAATCAGCACAGGTGGTTCCACAATATTTAACCTGGTTGAGGGACAGCCTATACCTGTAGTACGAGGCACTATGGTAACCAACAGGGATGAAGTTGCTGACCCTCAATTTGAGCGGGAGCAATTTTTCGGGCCGTCTATGCCAACCCATATTCTTGGGTTCGATTTTAACATGACGCTTCCCCAGGGAATTCGCTTTAGCGGAAAAGCAGAGTTCAACGGCGGTCATTACATCAGCCAGGATTCACAATGGGCAATGGTTAACAGAGGGGCCGGCGGACCGGGATGTGCTTCTGTTTACGCTCAAGTTCCGCACGGAGGATATTCCACAGCTGCCGCAGATGCGAATAACCTCACAGCATTTCAACGCGCAACTTGCTACGCTGAAAACCTCGAAACGGGACTTTGGATAGAGCCGGCTGATTTCATTAAAATCCGAAATCTCTCCCTGAACATCCCCC
This sequence comes from uncultured Rhodohalobacter sp., assembly GCA_964552935.1. GTDB lineage: Bacteria > Bacteroidota > Rhodothermia > Balneolales > Balneolaceae > SW132. Next base: position 2,883 of record CAZKIZ010000110.1, read on the forward strand.
TGAACTTCATTACAGGCGATTTCGTGAGATCTGCTGTTGTTTCATTTTCAGCCGCAAACATCAGGTTGTGGACGCACAGTGAATTTACTGCATTCGACCCTGAAATGGTTTGGAGTCGTGAAGGGCTTACCGCTCTTACTACCGGTATTCCCGAAACTACACCGGCACCGATGCGATTTAACACATCCCTCCGCATCGACTTTTAAATCGGCTCAAATTTATAAAAGTTTAAAAAAAATATAGCTATGATGATTAAAGATTATCTCAACAAACTTATAATAGGTTCTATCATCCTTTGCGCGGGTGCTCTTTTCTACGCCGGATGTGAAGTCACAAATCCAGGTCCGGTACAAGATCAATTTTTAAACGAACCGGGAGCTTTTGGTGCAGTTGCAGAAGGCGCAAATTTTTCAGTCTCTCAAGCTCTTTGGCAGGTCTCCTATATGGGGGAGGAATCAATAAAAAACGTTACACGTGCTGGACGTAACTTTTGCTGCCCGAAAGTACCACCACGCATTGGAGATTTCCGAAGAGAAGTGGGCGGTGACATCAGTACCGTTTGGAATACTACCCAGCGTGCACGATGGGTTGCCGAAGACGGGTATCGCCGGTTTGTAAACGAGCTGGGTGAGGCAGAAGCGAAAAACCTCGAAGAAGCAGCAAAAATCAAGCTATCTGCCGGATACGCCAATCGAATCCTTGGCGAAAACGTCTGCGAAGCGGTAATCGATGGTGGTGAGATTATGCCGTATACAGAGTACTTTGAACGGGCAGAGGGTGCGTTTTCAACTGCCATTGAGATCGGAAATAATGTTGGTCGGTCGGATATTGTTACAGCTGCTTACGCCGGACGAGCATCAGTGCGAGCCACCGGTCTAAACAACTGGCAGGACGCATTACAAGATGCCGACCAGGTAGATGAAGATTTTAGCTGGGAAGCGATCTACACCTCTCTTGAATCGGCTCAGTTCAATCATATGTACGAGCTTGGTTCCGGCAACCCGTGGGTGGACTGGACAATCTTAGACACTTTTTTTGAAAATTATTATGATGACACCGGCGATCCGCGTGCAAGCTGGGAAGACACCGGTCGCGAGGATACACCACTTGGCCTAACTCTTCTTCAACAACAGAAATACACGTCCCGATCTGATAACGTAAACCTCTCTTCAGGTCGTGAAATGATTCTTTTAAGAGCTGAAAACGCACTCAGAAATGAAAATCTAGCCGACGCGATGACTTACATTAACCAGCTCCGGACGAGCGTTACAAGCGATGCCACCGGGGAAGCTCTGGAAGAGAAAACAGCTGATACCATAGAAGAGGGATGGACTGCACTGAAAGAGGAAAGGAGAGTAGAATTATGGCTCGAAGGACGCTATATGTGGGATCTGCGCCGATGGATTGCCGATAATACGCCCGGCGAACAGGAAGATATGAGTGAAAGGATTCGGCTCTGTATCCCAATTCCTAATAGTGAAGCGGATTCTAACCCCAATTTTGGAAGAGATCACCAGGATCCGGTAAATCCAACTTATACCGGTGGATAAAAAATTGTTTACTGCTGGAAACAAGCGTAAACAAACGTAACCTGAAAAGGGCTGCATTGAGAGTGCAGCCCTTTTCTTATGCTCATCTGTCACGTAAATCAATTTTACTTCATTGCTGAAACCAACTCTTCAGTAGTAAATACGTGACTTGCAAGCATCCTGAAGTTCGTCATAGCGGCTGCATATCCGTCAAGATTTGCATCAGGTATTTGCGCTGCTGCCGTTGCGTCTCCAACAATAGCCACTTCAAAACCCTGCTCCAGAAGATCTCTCATGTGAGCTTCTACACAAAGGTTAGCTGACATTCCGCCAATAATCACCTTATTGATACCCTGTTTACGCATTTGCAGTACAAGATCGTTGGTCTGTGGACCGTAAACTTTATGCGGACTTGTAACCACTACATTGTGCGAGTGTATGTGCTCCTTATATTCAGGCATCCAGTCGGCGCCGGAGCCGTCAAATCCCTCAAGTGAGAGTGCGTCTTCACGGTCAAACATTCCGATGTTGTGCATCAAAATTTCGAGTACTCCGCTAAACTCCCATTCGTGGTCGTGAGGATAGTAGTAGTGAGGAGAAACGAATGTTTTAAGGTTGTTTTCTTCGCCCAATTCAAAAAGGGTTTTTATGTTCGCAACTGTGTTATTCTCTTCAACACTGTTGCCAACAACTCCCCATGTAACTCCGTCGGGGCTTAGAAAATCAACTTGCGGATCTGTTATCAGAATCGCCGTATTTTCATCTATTTCGAACCCGGGTGCGGGCAGCTGGGCAAATGCATCTTTAAAAGGAATCAGTGCTATTACCGATACCATTAACATGTAGAGTATTTGTTTTTTCATGTCTTAGTTTCCATTCATTGTGAGTTGTGATTAATTCACTGATAAACTAACTCACAGATACCACTATAGACATGGAGAAACTTCGCATTCAGATGTACATATTCCCCGGTTTTACTCTCAATCTCTTATTCTCTGCTGAAATTCAGTTGGGGCTTCATTCACCTTCTTCTTGAAAAAGCGTGAAAAATAGCTGGGATCTTCAAAACCAAGTTCATAGGCGATCTCCTTTACAGATTTTTCAGTATGAAAAAGCATCCTTTTCGCCTCAAGTATAATCCGATCCTGAATCAGTCGGCTTACAGGAATACCTGTCAGGCCCTTTATTTTTTTATGAAGTGCTTTGGGTGTAATATTAAAATGGTCGGCATAGTCAGACACTGCGTGCTGTGATTTGAACTGCTGTTCGAGATAATTTTGAAACCGGCTTAAGAACGCGGCATCTTCACCATTTTCGAATTCTGACTTTGCCAACTGCTCTTTTTTTATTCTCATCGCCTTAATTAAGAATAGCTGGAGATAAGTGTGTATGATCTCTTCGTGAGCGAGTCCCGGATTGCTGAATTCGGCATTAATCTGTTCGGCTATTTTCTGAAGATCCTGACTCTGACCCTTATTTAGCGATATAAATGGTTTCTGAAATGGGTTCTTAAATAGTATACCGCTGCAGGAGGCCTGGGTTGTGAAGGTATCCACACAGTAAGAAATCTTGCTCAAATGAGAGCCTTATACCTTCTACAATCCCTTCCGACTCAACCCTGTACATTTGACCGGGTTTAAGAAAAAAAATCATTCCTTCCCCTAAATCGTAGGTTTCAAAATCAATAGTGTATCGGCCGTTTCCTCTTTGAATCCAGATAATATTATAGTTGTCGGCCCGTATCGGTTCCTGCACCTGGCGGGGATCGTCAAACTGTGCAGTGCAGATTTTAAACGCTTCTCCGTCGCTCTTTTCAGATTGAATTCTATGAATTTTTATCAACTCCATAACTTCTTTACCAACGGTTACTTTTGAAGCCCGAATGCCATCATCAAATCAAATAAAAAATGCCGGGACTTTATCCCGGCATTCTCTTACATAAGATCGCAAATTATTATGGATAGCACTGTTTAGTACTACACATGATTACTTCCAGTGAGACTGCGCAATTGCCTCTTTGCTCTCATCCTCGGCATCGGCCAAAAAGCGCTCGGCGTCCAGGGCGGCGCGGCAACCTGTTCCCGCGGCAGTAACGGCCTGTCTGTAAACAGGGTCCATTGCATCACCGCTGGCAAAGATACCCGGCAGATCGGTTTCGGTTGACTGACCTTTGGTCTGAATATAGCCAACATCATCCATCGTAAGCACACCCTTAAAGAGGTCTGTATTCGGCTTGTGCCCGATTGCAATAAACACGCCCGTTACGTCGTCGAGCGTATAAGTTTTATCCTCTTTGTTATTGTAGATCTTCACTCCGGATACCACATTGTCTCCGAGCACCTCTACGAGTTCTGTATTCCAGAGAAATTCAATTTTCTCGTTATTGAAGGCGCGTTTCTGCATCGCTTTTGAAGCTCTTAATTCTTCCCTGCGGTGCAGCACCGATACTTTACTTGCAAATTTGGTCAGAAACAGAGCCTCTTCCATTGCGGTGTCTCCGCCGCCAACAATAACAACGTGTTCGTTTCTGAAAAATGCCCCGTCGCAGGTTGCGCAGGCGCTCACCCCTTTTCCGCGAAGTTTCTGTTCGCTCTCTATACCGAGCCATTTAGCAGAAGCGCCGGTCGCTATAATGATCGACTTTGCATAAACAGTGGTCTCTTCATCAACCGTCAGCTTGTAAGGGCGCTCCCCAAAATCGATGTTATCAACAAATCCGTACCGGCAGTCTGCACCAAATCGTTTTGCCTGTTCACGAAAATCTTCCATCATCTTGGGCCCCATCACACCATCCGGGTATCCGGGAAAATTATCTACATCAGTGGTTTGCATAAGCTGTCCGCCGGGCTCAGGACCTTCAAATACCAGTGGGTTCAAATCAGCCCGGGCAGCGTAAAGTGCAGCGGTGAATCCTGCCGGACCACTACCAATTATCACCACATCAAATGTTTTGCCTTCTATGTCTTCCATTATCTTATCAATTGTTTTTTTGTTTTTTCTAATCAAATATAACAAATTATGCTGCCTCTTTTAGTCAATCTTATCTATCAGAATTATAGTTTTTCCGTAACATCTGATATTATTTTCAATGAAACCGTTTCCATAGCAAAGTTTAAGTTGCAATACAGTGAGAATTCCATAAGTTTGTGAAAAATATTATGTTGGAGAAAATTGATGATTGGAGTTTGTAAAGAAACCGAACAAAATGAGAAACGTGTGGCCATTACACCTGAAGGCGTCAAGAAGCTTTCGGATGATGGACTGCAGGTTACAATTGAGTCGGGCGCCGGAGTGGAGTCGAGCTACAGCGATAGTGACTACACCGATGCCGGAGCTAAAATTGAAAAATCACGCGCCAAAATACTCACTGAATGTGATATCCTGTTGGCGGTACAGGCTCCACCCGTTAAAGATATCGAAAAGATGAAGTCGGGTAGTGTCCTCATATCCTTTATTTGGCCGCTCCAAAACAGCGATTACATTGAAGTTCTGAAAAAACAGGGTGTATCAGGTCTGGCTATGGATACCATACCACGCATCAGCAGGGCTCAGTCGATGGACGCCCTCTCCTCTATGAGCAACATTGCCGGGTATAAAGCTGCACTGATCGGGGCAAACACACTCGACAAATATCTCCCCATGATGATGACCGCGGCGGGAACCATCCGTCCTGCTAAAGTGCTGATATTGGGTGCCGGTGTAGCAGGATTGCAGGCAATAGCCACCGCCAAACGTCTTGGGGCTGTAGTTGAAGCTTTTGATATCCGCTCAGCCGTTAAAGAGCAGGTGGAAAGCCTTGGAGCTACATTTGTAGAGGCCGAGGCAGAAGATGATAAAGAGGAAGCTGAAACCAAAGGCGGTTATGCCAAAGAGCAGACCGAAAGCGACAAAGAAAAGCAGCAGAAACTGGTCCATGATCACGTGGCGAAGGCAGATATCGTCATCACCACTGCCTTAGTGCCCGGCCGGCCGGCACCAAAACTTATTCCAAAGACTATGGTGGATGACATGAAGGCCGGATCCGTAATTGTGGATATAGCGGCGGAGCAGGGTGGGAATTGCGAACTTACAAAGGCGGGCGAAACCGTAAACCACAACGGAGTTTTGATTGTCGGACCACTCAACATGCCTTCAATGCTCGCCTTTCACGCAAGTAAGCTATATTCCAAAAACGTACTTTCACTGCTGGAGCTGCTGCTTGAAGACGGCAAGCCAAACTTTGATTTCGAAGATGAAATTATAGTCAATGCAACCGTAACGCACGAAGGAGAATTGATCTCCCCGTTTGTGAAAGAAAATATGTGATAATGTTTGAACCTGTCAGCGTTCTTACACTCTTTTAGTAAATATGATTTCAATTCAATATTTCGACTGGCAGTCCCACCTGGCTGTGGAATCTACCAGATAGACAAATACTCAATACTTAATACTCATGACTCACTACTAATCTAATGGAAGACCTGATTTTCAACCTTTTCATTTTCGTGCTCGCCTCTTTTGTTGGCTTTGAGCTGATCACGAAAGTTCCGCCAACTCTCCACACACCGCTGATGTCGGGGGCTAACGCTATTTCGGGTATCACGCTGATTGGAGCCCTCATTATTGCAGGAGGATCTGAATCGGTCTATGCGCAGTGGATCGGGTTTGCCGCCATTGTATTTGCAACAATAAACGTGGTGGGCGGCTTCATGGTTACGGATCGCATGCTCGAGATGTTCAAGAAAAAGGAGGATAACTGATGAGTCAATTTCTACCGGAAGCTATCCAGGGCGCTCTGCCAAACCTCATTCAGCTTGTCTACCTCATCGCAACAGGATTCTTTATTGTCGGGATCAGGCGCCTCGGATCACCTGCTACTGCACGGTCGGGAAATCAGCTCGCCTCTTTCGGTATGCTGATGGGAGTTGCGGTAACGCTATTCGACCAGGAGATCATCAGTTTTGAATTTATTATTGGAGGGGTCATTCTCGGCGGCCTGCTCGGTATCATCGCGGCAAAAAAGGTTCAGATGACTGCAATGCCGGAGATGGTAGCCGTATTCAACGGTTTTGGCGGCGGCGCCTCGGCACTTGTGGCGTGGGGAGAATTCGCGCGCGTTGATCCCTCTTTAATTCCAACCGACGGGCTGATCACCACCGGCCTGAGTATCCTTATTGGATCCATCACG
>CAZKIZ010000111.1:0-9539 GCA_964552935.1 uncultured Rhodohalobacter sp.
TGGAACTGATAGCCCGGCGCAATTCTACCGGGTCGCTGTAATCTTTGTGGCTGTTTAGAAACGGGAATATGTATCCATCAGAAGCGCCGGAGTAACGGGAGAGAATATCTTTTTGATAGTCGTTTAACTCCGTACTGAATGGTTTTTCATTCTTATTCATCTGATAAGATAGTTTTCCGTTTTTCACGTTCTGCCATTTAAGCCCGCAAATATCCCCGAAACGTATTCCCCCGCTGTAAAAACTAAACAGGAAAGCGTTCCGAACGTGCCATTCCCATGAACCGGCTTCAAGTTTTAGCGCTTCAATATCCTGAATCTGTTCAAAGGTGAGTTTTACTTTCTGTTTGGCTCTGCTCCGGGTCGGTACTTCGTATTCCTTAAACGGGTCGAATGCCATTAAGTGAGATTTTAAAGCCCGGTTAATGATTTTACGTATCGGCTCAAAGTTTTTGTTTATAGTCGAGTCGCTGTTTCCATACTCTGTTCGTAAATGGTTCTCAAACTTTTCGAGATACCCGCCATCAATTTGTTTCAATGGGAGAGAGCGTTCCCCCTCAAACTCTTCAAACTTCTTTAGAACTACTTTCAGCGTTTTGGAAGCATAGTATTTTTTATTCGCTTCAAGCTCTTTGAGTAGCTGTTCCCCTAATTCAAAAAAATCGGCTTTTTGGGTTGTTTTTATTCTCTCCCGGATAGCCTTCGCCGTTTCATGGCCGTTTCTGCTCAATTCTTTTTGAACCCGCTGGGCTTCGTTTAGTTTAAGCTCCAGCAATTCATTAAGAGTTTTATAATTGTCGTGGCTTCGCCGTATCCAACGCCCCCGTTCTGCTTCGGGGTTCCAATACTTCTCTTTAACAGATAGGCCGGTACTTACATATTTATGTTTCCGGTTGTTTGTGATTCGCAGATAGATAGGATATTCGCCGTTCTTTTTCTGAAAATCTGTTCTTAGATATAGATGAAATGAAGTCGCCATGTTTTCGCCATTTGGTTACCAATTTGTTTTACAGTGTATTCCAATATAACGCTATTTGGTTTTACTGTAAAACTATTGTGAAACATTTTTTGTATTTGGTACTTTTTTAGGAGTATTCAGAAACTTTGAATATACTCTATAAATGGTGTTTTTGTGTTCGGTGCGCTGTTTTTATGGAATTGAAAAGAACTATAAATTAGTCCTACCCCCGCCACTTTAAAAAGGCTCAATTGCATTCATGCAGTTGAGCCTTTTTTATTTGAGTGACAAAAATTGAGATATGTGATTTGGAATAGCTCGTCGGGCTCTTATCCGCCGGCTGGCGGACGTAGGTTCCCACGTGGCGATTCCTTTGTTTTTTTACTACTTCTGCCACTTTAAAAAAAACCGGATCGCTGCTAAAAGGGTTCGGCTTTTTTGTTTTGATGAAGTTTGAACAAATCCGGGCGTTGATATTGAGGCTATCCAAAAAGGGCAGGAAATTGAACATTCATCCTCATTTTCGTCATGCCACGCCCCGGCGTGGCATCTCCTGCCTATTATAGTGATGGGATATCCCGCATTGAGTACGGGATGACGCCCTTTTTGGACAGCCTCAGTTCTCATCCTGCCGGCAACATTGTAAATTAGCACTTGGGGATCTGCCCGAAGGTAGTTCATTTAATCTTCGTAAGATTTTGGCCTATGTAATTTCAAAACCCTGCCGTAACCCGGATTATTCACCAAGCTCATTTTCACTTCGCGGGAATAGTCCCGAGCAATGGAACCGGAATGCTGCAATACCTGTAGCTCAAATTTGGGAGGTCATCTATTTTATGAATGTGCAATATTATTAGTGCTTTACACTGATTAAAACCAATTTTCGATAATAATTCGGGGTAAATCTATTATCATTTGCTTTAAGCCAAATATTTTCGATTATTTAGTCAACCTCACATTCAAATAAGATGATCTATGGGCGAAGAGCGTGTTAAGGTACCGGAATCGAAAGAGCAGTCTCAAAAATTCCTTAAATATCTGTTGCGCGATGTGCGCGCCATGGGGAAAATGCTGAAGGAGGGGTGGTTTGAGGTTGATAATATCCGAATTGGGGCGGAACAGGAGATCTGCCTGATCGACCGCAATGCAAAACCGGCGCCCATTGCGATGGAGCTTCTGGAGGCACTGAATGATAAAAGTTTTACAACAGAGCTTGCAAAATTTAACCTGGAGACCAATCTCGATCCGCTTCTTTTTAAGGGGAAGTGCCTTTCTCAGATGGAGCTGAATATTCAGAAAAAGCTCGATTACGCCAGGGAAAAAATTAAGGCTTTTGACGGAGATATTGCCCTCGCCGGAGTTCTGCCGACCATACGTAAATCGGATCTGGATATCGAAAACCTGACTCCCCTGCCGAGATATCGTGCTATTTGCGACGCGATAAACAAACTGCGGGGTGAGGAGTACGACCTCAGAATTCAGGGGACGGACGAGCTTCTTATGAAATTTGATACGCCTCTGCTTGAGGCCTGTAATACAGGCTTCCAGGTTCATCTGCAGGTAAATCCCGATGATTTTGTTCACAAATACAATCTCGCCCAGGCGATTACCGGTCCGGTACTGGCCAGTGCCGTTAATTCGCCACTTCTGTTTGGAAAACGGCTCTGGAAAGAGACCCGCATCGCGCTGTTTCATCAATCGGTGGACACGCGAAAAGTGGGGGATCACCTCAGAGAATCGAGTCCGCGCGTAACGTTTGGAAACCAGTGGCTGAAAGAGAGTATCCTGGAGATCTACCAGGAAGATATCGCGCGATACAGGGTAATCCTCAGTTCAGAAATTGATGAAGATGTTGAAAAAATGATGGAAAAGGGAGAGGTGCCGGAACTGATGGCGCTTCAGGTGCATAACGGTACGGTCTACCGCTGGAACCGTCCGTGTTACGGAATCAGCAACGGGAAACCGCACCTGAGAATTGAAAACCGGGTGTTTCCCTCCGGGCCTACCGTTACCGATGAGATTGCAAACGCCGCGTTCTGGCTCGGCCTGCTGAACGGGATGGATGAGGAGTATCCCGATATAAGTAAGGTGATGGATTTTGATGACGCCAAGATGAACTTTTTTGCCGCCTCAAAGCTCGGTTTGGATACCAAATTCAGGTGGATCAACGATTCAAGGTATTCAGCCGTTGATCTTATATGCAAAGAGCTGCTGCCGCTGGCGCGTGAGGGGCTCAAAAAAGTAGGTGTGGATCAGGGAGATATCACCAGCTATCTCGATATCATTGAAGAACGCACCGAGGTTGGGCAGACCGGCAGCTACTGGGCTATTCAGTCCTACAACTCTCTCACGAAAGATGTTACCCGCGAGCAGGCGCTTACCGCTATCACCAACGCTATGATCAAAAATCAGAAAAAAGGTGAGCCGGCGCATAAGTGGGGTCTTGCAAAGCTCGATGATATGGAGATGTGGCAGCCCTCTTCGCTGCTGGTGGAGGAGTTCATGACGACCGATCTGTTTACCGTTCAGAAGGATGATATAATTGAACTGGTGGCGAACCTGATCGACTGGCGGCGGATCCGGTATGTGCCTGTTGAAGATGACAGCAAGCACCTGGTTGGATTGGTGAGCATGCGTATGGTATTTAGGGAGTACAATAATATCATACACGAGAAAGGCACGGCCAGCAGTTCTGTGGATGACGTGATGATCAATAATCCCATCACCATACACCCGGAAGCCTCCATTTTGGAAGCCGTGGATATTATGGACAGCCAGAAAATTGGCTGCCTGCCCGTTGTAAAGAATAACCGCCTTGTTGGGATTATTACCGAGCAGAACTACATGACCATTACAAAACGGCTTTTAAGGTCTCTTGATAAAAACCGTCTAACTGAAACCTAGCCTGATTGAATTATGGGAGAACAAAAATTAAAGCTCGCTAAAGATCCTGAAACAAGAAAACTGTTTTTAAAGCACCTGTTGCATGACGTGGAAGCTATAGAGCAGATGCTGGATAAAGGGATGTTTGAATCGGGAGTGACAAGAATTGGAGCCGAGCAGGAGTTTTGCCTAGTTGACAGCCATTTCAAGCCGTCAAAGAATGCCTCGAGTGTGCTGCAGATGGTAGACGACAAACATTTTACGCCTGAACTTGCGAAATACAATCTCGAGATCAATCTCGATCCTCTTGAGATTAGTCCCAATTGCTTTTCAATAATGGAAAAGCAGCTTGTAGATCTACTGAGCAAAGCCGAAGAGGCAGCGGCGTCAATGGACGAAAAGGTAATCCTGACCGGTATTCTGCCAAGTATAGATTTCAGGGCGGTACAAATGGAGTACCTGACTCCGAAAGAGAGATATAAGGCGCTCACGGATATACTATTAGAGCTGCGCGGAGGACATTTTGAGCTGAATATCATTGGTGTTGATGAGCTCATTTTACAGCATGATAACATTCTGTTTGAGGCGTGTAATACAAGTTTTCAATGCCATCTCCAGATTGAACCGGACCGTTTTACTGATATTTATAACTGGGCTCAGCTCATTTCGGGTCCGGTTTTGTCGATTGCAGCCAATTCCCCTCTGCTTCTGGGCAAGCAGCTCTGGTCGGAGACGAGAATTGCACTCTTTCAGCAGAGTATAGATACAAGGGGAAAAGGGTACAATTTCAGAGAGCGTGAACAGCGGGTTACCTTTGGCAATCGATGGATAAAGGGAGTTGGTGATGTGTTCAAAAATGATATTGCCAGGCACACCCTTCTGTTTTCTACCCATATCGAAACCGATTCCCTGGAACTGCTGAACAGCGGAAAGATACCGGGACTTAAAGCTCTGCAGCTCCATAATGGGACAATTTATAAGTGGAACCGGCCCTGTTTCGGAGTAACAAATAGTTTGCCTCACCTGCGAATTGAAAATCGTTATTTGCCGTCAGGACCAACAGAAAGAGATGAGATCGCCAACCTGGCATTTTGGGTGGGTCTGATGAGCAATATGCCCGATAAATATGCCGGGAATTGGGACTCACAACCATTTGAAGACGCCAAAGAGAATTTTTATAAGGCCGCAATGTGGGGGATTCAAAGCGGAATGGTATGGGAGGGCGAATTGATATCTGCACACAGACTCACTCTCGAAATTCTGCTGCCCATGGCTCAGAAAGGGCTCGAAACCTTGGGTATAGATAAGAAAGATATTGAGAGGTATTTATCAGTAATCCGGGGAAGAGCTGAGAAACACTCAACAGGCGCACGATGGACCGTGAATAGTTACCGGTCGCTCAAAAAATCACACAAAAGAGAAGAGGCTGTAGTTGCACTTACAGCAATAATGCATGAACGGCGTAAATCCGGGAAAGCCTCATTTGAATGGGAAACGGTTCGCCCCGAAGAACTGCAGAATGTGGAATTTCGATATGATGTTGTGAGCAGCGTGATGAGCACAGATCTGGTTACGGTGATGGAAAATGACCTTGCTGAACTGGTGTTGAAAATAATGGAGTGGCGAAACATCCGCCATCTCCCGGTAGAAGACCAGGATGGTAAACTCAAAGGAATTATAACAAAGAAGCGTATCATTAATTATCTTGCCAGTGATAAAAATAACAAGTTCTCTATAGCTGCGGATGTAATGGACGATAACCCCGTTACGACTGATCCCAATGAGGATTTGAAGTACGCCATGCTGCTAATGCTGGACAAAAAAATAAGTTGTCTTCCCGTTGTAGAAAATGACCGCCTGGTAGGTATTCTTACAGATAAAGATACCAGAGAGGTGTGGGAAAAGATTAAAAAGCCGAATGATTCAAGAAACTGAACCTAAGTCAAAAGAAACAATCAGACCTGAAAGAATACAGTTGGCAGAATCCGGCGGAAATGAAGGACCGGTTGTTGTACTTTTTGTAGGAATACATGGCAATGAAACCGCAGGGGTGTCCGCTATTGTTAATGTCCTTAAACAGGGGCTGGCGGACGAAGAAAAACTAAAAGGCTCACTTTACGCGATCCGTGGAAATATTGAGGCGCTGAAGCGTGGAGTCAGATATATCGACACTGACCTGAACAGGCTCTGGGAAATTTTTGACACCGACAGGGATTACTCGCACCCTTACCGGCAGACAGAGAACGTGCCGGCTGAGTATGATGAAAGCTTACAGATAAAATCGGCCATTGAAGAGATTCTTGAGAAGCATGGACATGATGAAGAGATTATATTTGCCGATCTGCACACTACTTCATCAGAAAGCTGTGCATTTATACTGCTGAACGATACTCTGAACAACCGGCAGATCGCCAGGAAATTCCCCGTCCCGCAGGTGCTTGGAATCGAAGAGAATATCCACGGTACACTGCTTAGCTACATAAATAATCTTGGCTATCGGGCCATCGGGTTTGAGGCGGGAGCCCATACGTCGGAAGATTCGGTGAAGCGAAGTGAGGCGTTTATCTATCTGCTCCTACACTACACCGGACTCATTAAACTTGGCCGGGAGAAACTCCTTGAGGCTGAAGAGGAGATTCAGGCACATGCAAGCGTCCCGGATACCTACTTTGATATTCGCTACCATCACTACGTTGCAGATCCCGAGAATTTTAACATGTTTCCCGGGTTTCATAACTTCGATCCTGTTGAAAAAGGGACGCCGCTCGCTTACGATAACGGTAAACTGATAAAAGCTCCGGAATCGGGCAGGATTTTTATGCCGCTCTACCAAAAGAAAGGGAATGATGGATTTTTGATACTCGACCGCGTTTCGCCTTTTTGGCTTACACTCTCCTCCTGGTTCAGGAACAGTTCCGTTCACGGTATTCTCCGATACCTTCCCGGCGTCACTAAAAAAAGCCGCCAGGTGTACGAGGTGGACCGCCGGATTGCAAAGTTTCTCGTAAAAGAGATTTTTCACCTTCTCGGGTATCGTGTATTGGAGAAAAACGATGAAACTTTTATCTGCTATCGCCGTTGATTTTAAATTTAAATATCCATCTCAACACTCGAATTTTAATGTCTGTATCTGTCATCACATATCTAATGTCTCATATCTCTGATCTCATAACCCATGCTTGATTTTCGATTTGTTGACGGCACACGCCTGACTGCTGTTATAGAAGCCTTAATATTTTCGAGCCCGGAGCCAATCGGGTGGGAAAAGCTGTCGGAGATTGTGCAGGAGAGCGAAGAAGAGCTGGCGATTGACGAAGAGATTGTAAAGCGGATTGTTGCGCGGTTAAATGAGCGATATGAGGAGAACGACCTCGCTTTCAGGATTGAGCAGACGGCGGGCGGATATACGTTTGTAACACAGCCCCGCTATCACCCCTGGCTGAGTGTCTTTCAGCACGAAAATGCATATCGTAAACTCTCGCAGTCGGCAACAGAAACGTTGGCCATTGTGGCTTATCGGCAGCCGATTACAAAGCCGGAGGTGGATCAGATTCGCGGTGTGGACTCGGGTTACATTCTGCGTCAGCTCCTGGAAAAGATGCTGGTCAGGGTGTCAGGCCGGGCAGATTCTCCCGGAAAGCCGCTGCTCTACAAAACATCCAAGCACTTTCTGAAACACTTCGGTATCAACTCTGTGGATGAACTGCCCAAGCCGCGCGAAATTGATGAGATCCTGAAAGATGACGACATGGCCGATCACCGGCGCCTGCTGATGGAGCGGCAGATGGAGCTTGAAGAAGAGGACGCCATGAAGCTGTTTGATCACTACGAAGAGGAGAGAGAGTCGAAGGGTCAGGAGAAAAGTTCTACCAATGGAACAGGAAAGGATTCGGAAGAAGAGGACGATGATGAATCGGAAGATGGGAAAGAGTGAGGGAGAGAGGGAGTGAGTGGGTGACGTAGCGCCCCCGAAAGCTTTCGGGGCTGCTTCGCGTGTTTAGTGGGGAGATGGAAGTTGGCAAGCTCCCCAAATTCCAAAATTCAATCACCAAATTTCAAACACTCTTTAATTTAGTAAACTGCTCGTAAATGGGTTCTTGGGGTTTGTTATTTGAGATTTTCGAATTCTAAAATCTACAGTTGATATCTACTCACGCAGTGTGTACTTTAATACACACTAATGTTTCACCCATATCACCGTTTTGCCTGATAAAAGTATAACCGCATCTGTACTCTGGGATCGATTTGGATTGGGGATTTCTGCAATTTGCGCCATCCACTGCCTCTTTTTCCCTGTTCTCATTGCTTTGATGCCGATCGCATCTGTCGGATCTTTCCTTGCCGAATGGCTGCACCCGCTGTTTGTTGGGTTGATTGCGCCTACTGTCTATTTTGCCTCCAAAAGAAGCCATTTTGATACGCGTATTACGTCTCTTTTGATATCGGGGTTTTTGTTCATCCTGGCCGGCTGGCTGATTGGCCACTACTGGCTTGGAATTTGGTCCGAGACGGGCCTCACTCTTGCGGGGAGTATTCTGCTGATAACGGGTCACTGGCTCAATTACCAGCACCATCAAAAATGCACCAACCACTCGCATAAACATCATCCCGAAGAAGAGGAATTAGATCATCAAACGACAGAGCAATTATGAAACGACTCAACTTTACACTCGATGATGATACGGTGAAGCTCCTGGAGCGACTTTCCGGGAAGTACTATAAAGGGAATAAATCGCAGACGGTGCGCGCCGCCCTGGAAAGTCTTGCTGCACACCAGGGGCACGAGGGTTGGGTGATTACCGGATATACTCCTACTAAAGCCGATCATGATATAAACTGCCACAGCTGCGGCAGTGAGCAGCATGAAGGAAATGTGCTTTTTAAACCGGTATTTGAACGCGGAAGCAGTCCGGCTGCCATTAAATCGATTCCCAGTGAAGAGTGGGTGGAATGCCCCGAATGCCTGGAAACCAAATAATTTTTTGATACAGATTGTCAGACATATCGCCAAGGTACCACTACTCTCGCTGCTGATTGTCATTGGACTGGGCTTTGCCCAGCTGCACGATGTGGTTCACGCTACAGAGTCTGTATTTACGCAGAGTGAGCAACCGCAGGATCAGCTGCCGGTCGGCCAGCAGGATGACGAATGCCTGGCGTGTACGCTAACTTTTTCCGCACTTTCAGATACCAACCTATCTGCAAGCCCTGACTATTCATCCAAAGGGAACGTAACCCTTTCATTCTCCATATTTATAAAGCAATCAGCTACAAAGCACATCCGGCTGAGAGCTCCGCCCGTCTAGCACATCCATATCTTGATCTTAAAAAATCTCTACGTCGGCTGACGGTGAGAAATTGAAAGTGTTCGGTCCCGAAGAATTTTGGAAGGGGTGTTTCGCATCCATTTTCAAATTCTAAGTCCTGCCTTAAATAAATCTCTATTCCACAGCCATAGACACTGATCAAGATCCAGGCTATGAATAAAAGTCAATTCCAGTTTTTATCGTCAAATCAATTTTCGTGAGGTAAGAGATTGCTGAATCAAGATTGAGTGACTATTTATAAACGAGTAAATATCAATCCACAAAAGCTCTTGGAACCAACGAAAATACCCTTCATGATTCTGTGCAGATTTTTGGGATCCTGCAAACACCCAAAGCGAGATCGTTTTCATTGGCCAGGATCTGAACAGGGAGTG
>CAZKIZ010000112.1:0-9520 GCA_964552935.1 uncultured Rhodohalobacter sp.
GATAAACATAGTGATAAAACAAACCTGCAATTTTTTGTGAATAATGCAGGCTAAGAGGGTGCCTCTGCCGGTTCCGGCAAAAAATTTATCATGTAGGTTAATCCCCTACATAGAGTTGGGTTTGATTGATTACAAGTTTTCTCTTTCTTTTTTCCTATAATTTTTCTTGATTACAACTTTTTAAATAATAACTAACCGGGAGGTTTCATGGGGAATGAAAATGAGGGCGTAGAGGAGTTTAAACCAAGGGGGGCAGTCGCATTTTTTATCGTGCTGATGGTGTTCTTTCTTGTGATCTATTTTGCGATGTATTTCGAAATGCTTAGCAGGGGGTAGGAATGGATAAATCAGAACGATTAGCACTTATACTGAGTGGATTGCTTTTGGCTATTTTTTTCGGGGCGGTAGTCTACGCTTCGCAAGCCAGAGATATTGATGTGCCAACATGCATCACCGATATCGATCCGTTTTTGACCGATACACTGTTCCAGACCGGTCCGGACACGTACGAACTTCAGATGGTAGCCCGTATGTGGGCGTTTGCACCATCCACCATTCGTTTACCGAAAGGATCCACGGTCAACATGTATGTAACATCTCAGGATATCATACACGGATTTAAAGTGGACCGAAAGAATCTGAACCTGATGGCCGTTCCGGGAGCGATCAACTATATGCAGGTTACATTCGATGAGGCGGGTGAGTATATGTTTGCCTGTCACGAGTTTTGCGGAGCTGCTCACCATACAATGGCGGGCCGTTTCATCATCGAAGATGATATTGATGAACCTGAAATAGTAGAATAGGAATTGAAATATGATAACTAAAAACGACTACTCATTTCGGTTTTCAAAATCCTCGAAACATCTGAATTCTGTCCTGCTGATAATCCCCATGGTACTCCTTTTTGTAGGGGTTTATGGCGGTTTGATGCAGACTCTGTTCAGGGCAGGTATTGTGCAGAGTGATCCCTTTGTTGGTGGAGATTACTATAAGGGATTGACGTTCCACGGGGTACTGAATGCACTGGTGTTTACCACATTTTTTGCGGTAGCGCTCGGAAACGCAATCATCCCCTACTCGTTGCGGAAGAAACTCAACAGTAAGGTAGCATGGACTGCCGGCATCATGATGCTTGTAGGCTCGGTTTTGGCCGCGGTCTACATTTTGATCGGTGAAGCTACTGTGCTTTACACGTTCTATCCGCCGCTGAAGGCGCATCCTTTATTTTATGTTGGATTGACGCTTGTTGTGGTAGGCTCCTGGGTGGCATCCTACAACTGGGTTCCGATGTACCTGGAGTGGAGAAAGGAGAACAGGGGCAAAAAGACGCCGCTGGCCGTAGTAGGAATGTTCACTACGTTTATTATCTGGTTTATCGCATCCATTGCGGTGGCTGTGGAAATTCTTTTTATGCTGCTGCCGTGGTCACTGGGCCTTGTGGATGAAATTAACGTGATGCTCGCCCGAACCCTGTTTTGGTTCTTTGGGCACCCGCTGGTTTATTTCTGGCTGCTGCCTTCATACGTGATGTTCTACGTGTTTCTGCCAAAAATAGCGGGCGGCAAGCTCTATTCCGATATGGCGGGCCGGCTGGTCTTTATGCTGTTTATTGTGTTTTCGATTCCGGTTGGAACACATCACCAGTATATGGATCCGGCAATTGGTGCCCAATGGAAATACCTGCACGGGATCTTTACATTTGCGGTGGCGCTGCCGAGTTTGATTACAGCATTTACGATCGCCGCATCGCTGGAGCACGCAGGGCGAAACCGGGGCGCCACAGGTCTTTTCAACTGGATGGGCAGGCTGCCCTACTTCGATAAAGAGAGGTGGTTTTTTGCCTACCTCATTACCGGTTTGATCATATTCGTGATTGGCGGCATTGGCGGCATCATAAATGCATCGCCACAGCTGAACACGGTGATTCACAATACCGCATGGGTGCCGGGTCACTTTCACCTGACGGTGGCCGGACCTGTATTGCTGGCCTTCCTTGCCGGCAGTTTGTACATGATCGGCCAGTTTATGAATAAAAAGATTCGGTTGAAGGGTACGGCAATGTGGATGCCGTATGTCTACACAATCGGTCTGTTTATTATGTCGTACGGATTAAAAGTTGGCGGACTCAAAGGAATGCCGCGGAGAACAAATACAGGAGCCTCGTATGCAAATCCTGACAGTATTCTTTACCAGGCCGACTGGATTCCGTATATCGAAATGACGGTGGTTGGCGGTGTGATCATGTTCATCGGTATTGTAATGTTTATTGCATCGTTCTTTGCAACCGTATTCTCGAAGAGTGAACCGGGCAGTGAAACCGATGATGGCGGGGTGGACGTAACCTTCCCGATATCAGAATCGCTCCATGATGAAGAGGCAAAATGGCTCAGAAACTTTAAGCCCTACATCATTATTGCAATAATACTGATTGTGCTTTCGTACGCACCTGTTATTTACGATGTGCTGCAGGCTACCTATGGCGGATCCCTGCCGTATTCGCCGGACAGCCCTGTTCCTTTGAGATAATATGAATAGCAATGAGGAGTAAAGGCATGAGTTCAATAAATCAATCAGTCACCTGGCCGGCAGCAATTCTGCTGCTGGCTTTGACTCTGATATCTTGTGACCGGCTGTCTGTGGAGAAGCCGCTGGCAGGGTCCGATTATCTGTTACTTGACCAGTATGGCGAGGAGATCGATTTTCCGGATTCGTACGCCGGTAATGTAATGCTTGTAGGGTATGTGTACACACACTGTCCCGATATTTGCCCGCTGATCACCTATAACATGCGCGATATTCAGCAGGCGATGGCAGGTGAAGAGGGTTTTATGCTCGTTAGCATAACCTTTGATCCGGAACGTGATACGCCTGAGATTTTGTATGACTATGCCAATAACTACAGGCTGGACCAATCGAACTGGAGAATGCTGACAGGGCAAAAAAATGTTATAGACAGAGCACTCGAGGACCTGGAAATTCGTACCTTAAAAACTCCAACAAAATTTACGGAGAACGGAACGCCCCAATACTTTATAGATCACACAGATAAAGTTACGCTGATAGATGCAGCGGGGAATATCCGGAATACGTATTCGGGCAGTGAGATGAATGGAGAACAAATAATCGAAGATATTCACACGCTTTTAACGGAGAATTAATAGTTTGTGCCGAATGAATAAAGCGGTACAGATGTTATGAAACCTTAAGCCAGAATCGTTTTTTTCGCGTAATACATTCGATTTATAACTTGACGCTATATTCGACAAAAAAGTCTTTTTTTAACTTCAAAAATAAAACACAACCATTCAGATGAAAAACTTAACAATTAGTACACTTTTAATCGCTTTAGTATTTATGGTCGCAGCATGCGGCGGTGAAGAAACAGCAGAGCAAACTCAGGAAGAGGCTGTTGATGACGGAGTAAGAACCATTAATATAATTGGTACCGACGACATGAAATTTGTCGTTGCAGAAGCACAGGACGGTCTCGTAACCGGCGGTGCTGCAGGACAATTTGTACTGCTGGAGGCTATTGAAGCTTCACCAGGAGAAGAGCTGAGAATTACTCTCAGAACGCAAAGCAACCTGCCTCCAACGGCCATGTCTCACAACCTGGCGTTACTTTCACTCGATGCTGATACAGAGGCATTTGCACGTGCATCACTTCAGGCACGCGACAACGCCTACATCGCACCCGAATATGAAGACTGGGTGATTGCCGCAACCGGAATGCTCGGCGACGGTGAGTCCGATACCATTACGTTTACAGTACCTGATGAGACAGGTGAATACGACTACATCTGTTCATTCCCAGGCCACTTTAACGGTGGAATGGTTGGTAAACTGATTGTACAGTAACCACATTGCGAATTCTTAAATTTTCCAAACCCGGATGGCATCTGCTCTCCGGGTTTTTTTATGTCGTTACTTTTTTGCAATGCCGGCAGGAATTTTACTGTCCATTTGAAATGAGCGAACTGTACTTCTGCCAGGTCGCCGGCTTATGTTATTTTGCCAACTGCCAATCGTTAACTTCATCCCTTATACCAACTCTGCGCCAGGAATATGATACGCGAGGCAGGAGCCACGCGCTACGTTCACCTTTTCACTTTTCACCTTTCCCTTTTCCCCTCTCCCCATTCAAATAAAAAAGTGCTGCCAGCAGTAAGAGCAGGTAGAACGCCATCGCAAACAGCACAACACCAAACCCAGTATTAACATCACTGAAGTAGTGAACCGGCGCGTTAATCAATAGCAGCAGCGGAAAACCAAGCAGAAGAGCAAGGCCGCTGCCGTAAACAAGGTTATAGCTAACGGGCGACTGCATCTTTCCATCCAGAATCCGCAGAAGGAGGAGGCCCGACTGCAGAGTGCCTGTCATATTTCCATATATGGCAACCGTGCGTTCAAGTTTGAAATCTGAAAATATTGAGCGGCACAAGCGGGTAAGCATCCACCATGTAGCCGAAATTACGGATAGCGAGATGATGAGCAGCGGTATCCAGTATGCGGCAATAACAGCAAAACTAATCGCCACGATGGAAGCTGCGATCATCAAATCCATGAACAGATTGGACAGTCTGGTCATGGTTACATCATCAATCAAATAAGCGCCTCCAAGGGTATCGATTGTTTTACGTGCCGCAAGTGCTGTTATCGCAGCAAAAACAAAGTGGAACGACCACAGCGTGGAGGCTTCATTTCCGGCGCCTGCAGCAATCAGCCCAGTCTCTGCAAGCATCAGGAATCCGTACGTCAGCAGATACACTCCGCCGATTAAACCTGTGTGCAGTGAAAGTGATTCAAGGATTCCAGGAGATGATGTTAGTCGACCGGCATCGGAAAGGTCACTCTCAATCTCCTTTACCGTTTTATCTGAAACTCCGGGGATAGTATCCTTTTCAAGGTAGGTGGCTTCACCGTTTTTAACTCCTTTTTTTACCATCAAGATACCGGTGGTATAGGCGGCAAGAAATCCGGCAGCTGAGAAGGTGAGGCCTACAATTCCCCCCGATTCAAAACCGTAGAGCTCCCAGTTTTGACCAATTGTATACGCGATGCCGGGATTCATACCGAATGCCAGCGGAGGGAGTAGGCCTGTTCCGGCAAAGAGATCGGGCATAAACGTAAAAATCAGTCCAAAAGTAATGGTCAGCCCGATGATGCCCTGCACAAGATAGGTGCTGATAAAAAGGATACCGGTTTTAACGGACGACATGCCGATCTGTTTTTTTGGAGATCTCAGGCTCAATCCGATAAAGAGAAGAGCCAGCAGGTGGTAGACATAAATTCCGAGACGATCAGAAGTGAGGTCGATCCATCCGAGTCCGTTACCGGCAATGAACAGGCCGATTACGCCGCCCAGCAGGTTTGCAGGGATCAGAAGTCTCTGAAAAAACTTTACGCGATTTCTCAGGAGCAGGCCTGCAACAAGTAACAGGCCAAGCCAGGCGAAATCGAGAAAAAACTGACCGGCAGATATGTTGAAATCCCAAAAGGTCATATTTTACTCCTAAATGAACGTTCACCGTCCTTCAGCCGCAAAATGTAGTTCTTCCACTGAAGTGCGCTTGTTTGGCTGAACTCCACCTGGTAGATGCGGCCGGCCGTGGTGATGGTGATTTTATGATTCTGCTCCACAGAAAGATAGAGAAGATCCTTCAGTTTAATTTTGTCGCGATCAGCCCCGTTGGATATCATCAGGTAGTCCGGCAACAGCTCGATATAGCCCCGGCCAAGATAGATTAAGTTATGCCGGTCGTCTATTTTATAGATCTGACAGCCCATATCGTTCAGGATGATTGAATCCCGGTCCATCTCTATCGGCATTTGGCCGATTCTGTCATACATTTTGATGATAGAGTGCGGTTCCCCGTTACTGTCGATCAGTCTCGATTCCTGATCCATTTTAAACGAAAATGTGGCGGTGCGGCTGTATACCGATCTGCCGTCGGGAGAGAATATGGATCCCGATACGCCGGATTGGGGGCACCGGTAGAGGAAGCGGTCAATTCCCGCAGCGGGTTTTGAACAGGAGTGAATTTTAACGGATTCCGGTGGCGTATATTCGTCGAACTCGATATTCTCTCTGCAGGTGCGTGAAAAGGTCTCGTAATCTTCATAATCCGAGGGGTGCATCGGCTTCAGCCAGCGTATTTCGATGGAGCTTTTTCTCAGGTTATCAGCCCATCGCGGCCATGAGAGGTAGGAACCGTGGATCTGTACCGGTTGAACCGGAATTCCCATTTTCCAGAAAAGTTTCAGAGTGGTTTCAATCACAGGCTTGGTCTTGCCGTCCCAC
The DNA here is from genome assembly GCA_964552935.1 of uncultured Rhodohalobacter sp. GTDB lineage: Bacteria > Bacteroidota > Rhodothermia > Balneolales > Balneolaceae > SW132. The sequence continues at coordinate 6,305 of CAZKIZ010000112.1, forward strand.
CGCCGGCCCCCTTCGGGAAAGATCACAATCATCCGGTTGTTCTCAATCATTCGAATAACGTTGCGGACAATCCCGGGCTCGGGCACATATTTGCTGGTTGGCACTATCCCGATGCTGTCCATGAAGATTCGGGGCACAGTTTTGTGAAACTGATCACGCGTCATAACGCCCGCTGTGGGCTCATCCGTCATCTCCAGGTTGATGAAGAAGGGGTCAAAATAGTTGCTGTGATTTCCGTAGATAAAACAGGGGCCGGTCTTCGGCATATTCTGCGGATTGGTTACAGTCGGGGAGAAGAGATGACGCGTAACCGGAATGATCGTTTTCCGCATAAACGGAAACGTAATTTCTGAAAAATTCCGGTCATTTTTATTGAAGGTAAAAGGCATCTGATTTTTTGAGCTTCACTTTAAAACTGAGTTTGTGCAATCAATTCTATTGAATAATCAAAGAAAAAACTCTCCCCTCTCCGGGATAATACCCCCCCGAGTCAACGCTCGGGACAGGCCGGGACCAGGAAACCACTGGCAGGGGAGATTTAGAGTGTCCAACGATAATAACGCAATCTGATGAACATCCCCCTGATTCCCCCTTTTCTCCCAAAGGGATCCCCCGCGGGGTAAGGGGACTTTATCTTTCATGATTTTATAATCGGACTCAATCTAATATGTCTGTACAAACTAATGAGTGCAGAAAAAAGGATCATGGGAACTCCCGCTGCCAATTGGGGCGCCGGGTGGGGTGTAGGGCGCCTGGGGTGCTTCGAACGATTCGGAATCAAAAATAAAGGATTCGATCATATCGGCCAGGAACTTGTAGTGCGCCTGCCACTCTATAGATTCAGTTCCGGCTCGTTTTCGCAAGAGTTCAGGTGCCAGATCTTCCAGCATAAGTGATGTAATGGCCTGAACGTCGGGTGAGGCACCAGTGTCCGCCGCCAGGTGAAGCAGGTTTCTGAGAACAGCGGTGTTGATGGCGCGCTGTATCGAACCGTGGTAGCCGGCACGATCACTGCTCAGGAGTGAATGATCGAGAACGGTGCCGATCAGATCGTGCAGACCCGGTAGAGAACTGTTTCGGGCGTGCTGACCCGCAAGGCGCGCGGCCCGTTCCGGGTTGAACAGGAGTGAGGCCGTATGCCCGGCAGCAACTTCGGCCATCGCGACGGGATCCAGCATCGGGTTTGTGTATCCCCGGAAATGCTCCCTTGTTTGAGGGATGCGCGCAGGCCGCGGGGGGATTAACTCTAAAAGATGCTCCGGAAGAGCTATGACCTCCGGGTCGAGAGTTTTCATCAAAGCCTCTAACGCCGCGTTCTGTATCTGTCCGTCCACGATAGCCGGCCCCGGTTGCCCGTCACCTCGTACAGAGTAGCTATACTCAACTCCGCCAACAAGTTTAGATGTGGCCTCCGTCTGGTAGCGGTGATAGAGATAAATCGGGACCAGTACGTCCTCGAGATCCGCCATCATCCGTCCTTCACGAATGGATCGTTCTCCAAAATTGCTCAGCGCTATTTCACGAATATCAAGAATGTGGCTGAGCTGCTCTACGGGGTCGGTTCCGTACTCCCATAGATGGGCGTAAGGATGGGCTCCGCCTGCAGGCCGTGCGGCTTCATCGGATATGTACATGAGGTCCATATCCAGTGTTTCTTCTATGATCCTGTTCAGCTCTTGCTGTTCATCGGCATCCTCGGGAAAATGTTGATAGCCATAAGCAACGGCCCGTTTATCCCACTCCCCAATGCCAATGTCGTAGGCGTTCTCGAGGCTGAGTGTACCGTCGTCCTGAATGGTGGCCATCGGGTGGGGGTAGTCCATCACCGACGCCAGGTTATTCACGCTTGCTGCAAAGTTGTGGGCAATGCCGAGCGTGTGGCCAATTTCGTGTGCGGAAAGCTGGCGGATACGGTCGAGCGCCATGTCGAGCATTTGGGGATCCGGCTCCGCACCCTCCTCATACGGCGAAAGTAGCCCTTCGGCTATCATATAATCCTGACGAACTCTGAGAGATCCAAGCAGCACATTGCCTTTAATGATTTCACCGGTGCGCGGATCGATCACGGAAGAACCGTACGACCAGCCCCGCGTTGAGCGGTGAACCCAGTTGATGACATTGTAGCGGATATCGAGCGGATGAGCATCATCGGGCAGTACTTCAACCCGGTAGGCGTCTTTATAACCAAGCTCTTCAAACGCTTCTGCCCACCACCGGGCGCCGTCGAGAAGAGCCGTTCTGATCGGTTCCGGCGTACCGTTGTCGAGGTAGAAAATAATGGGTTCTACAACTTCGCTCACTTCGGCTGACGGATCTGTTTTCTCAAGACGATGCCGGGCGATGTATCTTTGAGTGAACTCTTCGCCAATGGGTGCGCTGTAATCCTGGTAGGAGATGCCAAAAAAACCGGCGCGAGGGTCAAATTTTCTCGGCGTATAGTTGTCATCCGGCAGTTCTACGAAGGAGTGATGCTGCCGAACGGTGACGGCTTCCGGAGTTGGTGTTACAGAGCGTGCCTGTCCGCCCGGATTACTGCCGGTAAATGTAAGGGTGGCTTCAAATTCGCTGTTTTTCGGGAAATTAAACGTCCCGGGCAGGTAGATAGCGGACCGGGAGCTTTCAAGGGAATAATTTCCCTGTCCGCGGCTCTGAAGCCTTCCGATAACGTCGTGGGCATCACGCATGAGAAAACCGGTGGCGTCTACAAGCACACGGCCATCTTCCGAAATCTCAGCTTCAAATCCCCATAAAACAGATTGCGCAAACGCCTCTTCAACAGATTTCTGTTCGAGCCTGTTGTCTGATGAGGCACGGAAATTATAGTTCGGCTGAACCATCAGAACCCTGGGTCCAACTTTCTGGAAGCTTACAATTCGAGAATCGCCCAGCTGGCTTCTGTCGAGCCCGATATCGTTGGAGCCCATGCCGGCGGCGAGTGAGTTGACGTAGAGGATCTCTTCATCCAGCTTATCAATCTCCAGCCAGATTTTTCCGGTTTCATCATCCCACCAGAAATTGAAAAAGCCTTCGTAAAGCTCCATTTCGGAGGTTTTGTCGGCTATGGATGTTTGTGCGTGGAGAGGAATAAAGTGTGCAGAAAGTAATAGTGCAAAAAGCAGTAGGGTCTGTTTCATATGAACAAGGGGTATCATTATCAGTTGATCAAAGAAACAAAATTGTAGAGTGATAAGGAAAGGGAAATTCAAGAATAGAGGT
>CAZKIZ010000113.1:0-9518 GCA_964552935.1 uncultured Rhodohalobacter sp.
GGCTAAAAAAAGATCCACAAATTCGTTTTTAAGTAACTTCGATACCACCCGCAAACTGGAGGTTGCCGGAATTTTAATTATTTCGGTTGCGGCACTGTTGCTGCTGAGTATCGCCTCGTACAATCCCAACGATTACGGAGTTGTGCAGTCGATGAGCTCGAGCGCCATCTTTTCAGTTGACCAGGGTCCCGCTCTTAATATCAATAACTGGCTGAGTGTAATAGGTGCATACATTTCGCACCTTCTGGTTTATACTCTTTTTGGCTACACAAGCATATTTCTGCCGGTGATGATCGCCTCACTCGGATGGTATCTCTTCAGACAGAAAAACATCCAGGACCTGGCCTGGCCAATGGCGTATGGAGTTTGGGTAATGCTCCTCTTTTCAACCCTGTTTGGCTGGTTCCACAATGAGCTTGAGCTGCTGACAACCGTCTGGAGCGGTAACTTTGGACTCGGCACTGCTGCCATACTTCAAAATATATTGGGCATAGGTTCGATCGTGATTCTAAGTGTTCTGTTGTTTGTATCGGCCCTGATACTTGTAGACCGGGACCTGCAAAAAACCATTGACACCTTTAAAGGGTGGACCGGCGGTATGCGAGAAAACATCGAAAACCGTAAAGAAGAGAAAAAGCGGAAGAAGGAGCAGAAGAGAGAACAAGAGCTTAAAGAGAAGAAAATTGAGCAGAAACAGAAGGCTGAAGAGGCTCTGAAAAATCAGAACAACGTTAACAACACTACGGCTGAACCTGCCGATTCTATAGACGATATTGTGGAGCGATCGCAGCAGGAAGATCTTGAACGGGAAGAGGAGCGTAAAAAACAGAGTGCTGAACTCGAGAAAAAGCCTCCGAGAGCAATCCTTGACAAAAGCGGTACCGACCTGATTGAAGATGAAGACGATGATGTTGAAGTCTCCGTTTTTATCGGAGAGGGTGATGAAGAGGCCAGCAGCAGTGAGCTGGATCGGCAAAATCGAAAAAAATCCAAGAATACGCCGGTCATCAAATATAAATTCCCCGGTATCGACCTGCTCGACTCACCGCCTAACGAAGGCAACGAAGTTGATCTTGAAGAAATTAAGATCAACAAGAGAATTATTCTTGATAAGCTCAAACGGCATAAAATTGAGATTCTGAGCATCAATGCTATTGTGGGACCAACCGTCACTCTTTACGAACTGGAGCCGTCACCGGATGTTAAGATCAGCAAAATTGAGAGCTACGCGAACGATCTGAAGATGGCTACTGCGTCTCACGGACTGCGTATCATGGCTCCTATTCCGGGGCGTTCTGCAGTGGGAATTGAAGTCCCAAACAGCTCCAGGGAAACGGTGTTTATCAAGTCGGTCATCAATACCAAGAAGTTCGTGGAGACCGATATGGATCTGCCCGTGGCATTTGGCAAGACGATCGAAAATGAGGTTTTTATGGTAGATCTGACGCGTATGCCTCACCTGCTCATTGCAGGAGCAACCGGTTCCGGTAAATCGGTCGGAATCAATACCATCATTACGTGTCTGCTCTATAAATGCCATCCCGATGATGTAAAGTTTGTGCTGATTGATCCTAAAAAGATTGAGCTCTCACTCTACCGGTACATTCAGAACCACTACCTGGCGGTGCTGCCCGGTGCTGAAGAGCCGATCGTTACTGATACAAGCAAGGCACTCGAAACGCTCGAGAGCGTTACTCACGAGATGGATGAGCGGTATGAGCTGCTGAAAATGGCGATGGTCAGAGATATAAAGTCATATAACGAGAAGTTTAAGAATGGATAACTGGACGATGATCTTGGACACCGGCACCTCCCCTACATCGTTGTAATTATTGACGAGCTTGCGGATTTAATGATGACCGCCGGTAAAAAGATCGAAGAGCCGATCGCAAGGCTTGCGCAGCTGGCGCGGGCTATTGGCATTCACCTGTGCGTAGCCACCCAGCGTCCTTCAGTCAACGTAATTACAGGTACCATTAAGGCCAACTTCCCGGCCAGAATTGCCTACCAGGTAGCCTCAAAGGTAGATTCCCGCACCATTCTCGATACGGGCGGTGCTGATCAGCTTGTGGGCCGCGGTGATATGCTGTTTACAAACGGCGCCGGCATGACCCGGATTCAGAACGCGTATGTCTCAACAGAAGAGGTTGAGAGAATCACACAGTTCATCGGTTCGCAACAAGGTTTCAAGCAACCTTTTCACCTCCCCAGAGTAGAAGATGAAGAGTCGGGTATTCCCGACCCGCTCGATGATATCGATGATCTGTTTAAAGACGCAGCTAAAATCATCGTACTTCATCAGCAGGGTTCCGTGTCTCTTCTTCAGCGAAAACTGAAGATTGGGTATAATCGTGCAGGGCGAATCATTGATCAGCTTTACAATGCGGGCGTTGTGGGCCCTTACCAGGGCAGCACGGCACGCGAAGTGAAGATAACCGAAGAGCATGAACTGGAGGAAATCTATGAAGAAATTGGCCTGTAAATTATTGATTCTCACGGTGGTGACAAGCGTATCACTTCTGTTCTCCGGCTCATTGCAGACTGTTACCGCACAAGACACCCCCGCTTTCGACCGATTGAAAACATCTTTTGAAGAGGGAAGAATCTTTCATTCAGAGTTTAATCATCGGTACGAAGATTCCTTTACCGGCGAGACCGAACAAAACGAAGGAATCATCTGGATTGGAAAAGAGCAGTATAAAATTGAGGGTTCAAACCAGGTGATGGTTGTTGACGGCGAAATCTCAAGGGTTTATGACGGTTCCAAAAACCGTATTATTATAAGCGATTATATTGAAGAAGAGGACGATTTCGCCCCATCGCGCATGCTGCAGGGGGTTGACGACAGCTACTCCGTTCAGGAATCGGAACTGGAAAACGGCGGTACTGAAATTGTGCTTAGCTCCAGCGATCCATTCTCAATATTCGAAAGAGTCACGATTCTGCTGGATTCAGAAGGTAACCCGACTGAGATCAGGGCGCTCGATCAGGCCGAAAATATTCTTGTCACACGTTTTTCGGGTGGTTCATTCACCGATGCAGCAGAAGATCTTTTCACTCTTGAACACCCTGAAGATGCCGAGCTAATCGATCTGCGATACAATACCCAATGAGTAAACGCACCCTTAATGTTCTTATCTCGCTTATTGTGGCCGGGCTGTTTATCTGGCTGGCAGCCAGGAGCGTAGATCCGGCAGAGTTCAGAGAGCAGTTTTCTGCGGTTACATTTTACTGGGTGCCGGCGTTTATTGTGGTTCTGCTTCTCAGCCACTTCATGCGGGCGGAACGCTGGAGACTTCTTTTGAGGAGTGAGGAGCAGAAAAAAGTGCCGCGCTCATCGCTGTTTGCCGGGGTGATGTTTGGCTATATGATGAATAATATCGTTCCGCGGCTGGGTGAGGTTTCAAGGCCGGTCTATGTTGCAAAAAAGCATGGCCTCAGTTCAGGCAACCTGTTGGGTACAATTGTACTCGAAAGACTTATTGACCTCTGCAGTATGCTCGTTTTGATGGGTATTGTAGCCGTTACAATCAGCGCCGATTTTGAACTTCTTGAACAGCTGCTCGGAATTGACGGCTGGGCCTGGTACACCTATATGATTCTGCCGGCCATTCTGTTACTCGTGATCTTTTCAATCTGGTTCTTCTACAAGATATTGATCTACCTGGATCAGAACCGCTCCATATCAAATCCTCTTTTTAGTAAAATCGTAAAGATAGGGCGGTCATTTGGCGAAGGAATGATTTCGATCAAACACATAAAAAACTGGCCCGCTTTTTTACTTTTAACTGCCGGCATATGGATTGGATATATTGCGATGACTTATATACCATTCTGGATGCTAAACCTGCAGAGTGAATTTGGACTTACAGTACAAACAGCAATTGTGCTTACGGTGGTCTCTTCAATCGGCGTCAGTATTCCCACGCCCGCCGGTATCGGCTCGTATCACCTGCTGATTCAGCAAAGTATGTGGCTGCTCTACGGAGTTCCGCTTGCAACCGCTCTCACGTTTGCCACCGTTGCACATGGAGCATCTGTTCTTCTTATATTTATTATATGCCCCCTGGCTCTTTGGTTTGATAAATATTATACACTCAAATCAGGCAGCGGCCGTTGAAAAGCCGGGAACTTATTTTTCAGTTTAAGTACATGCTTTTACGAAGGCGTACTAAAAGAACGCCCGAAAATTCTTATTTTATCCTAACGAAACTTATTATTTAAATTCTATGCAACGAACGGTCCTGTCGCTTCTGTTTTTTTTCTGCTTGTTTGCCACAATGTTCGCACCCATTTATGCACAGGAAACAGCTGAGCAAACCCAACAAACGCTGCTCCCGGAAATTGATCCCCAGGATATTGAGATCCGAAGCCAGTTCCAGGCACGCTTTCCCGGTCTGCGGAGACAGCCCATTTTAGGTTTTAACCCCAAGCCCCGGGTTTTTCAGGTTGATCCCAATCGAACTCCATTTATTGAATCCGAGGAAGCTGTGGCCGCCTCTTTACCGGTTGGCGAACTCGATCGCCCCGATGCTCCTGGCTACCGGCCTCTCACTTACGCCGATCCCACCCGCGGTTTTGCCAGACTGGGAATTGGTACCTACATCACACCTGAGGCCGACATCTACATGATCCAGGGGCTGGGATCCAGAAACTGGATTTCGGGAAACCTGAGCCATCGGTCTTCAAACGGTCACCTGGACGATTTCGACAGCTCTTTCAGAAATTTTGATGCCACCGTGAGATCACAGTTTCAGCTTACGGACCGAACTCAGCTGAAGCTGAATACGGGAGTGCTATCAAATTTCAACTATCTCCCCCCCGATGAGGAGGACTTCCAGCCCGTACCCGGTTCGTCTGCAAGATCCAATTATTCCGGGTTCCGATTTGGCGGCAGCCTGGATCACAACCGAAGTTCAATCAGCGGGTTCAGCTCATCATTTAACGGATATCTGAATCAATTTGAAATTGAGCCCGGCAACATTCAAACCGTTGCCGGCAGTGCAAATGAGTGGGGCGCGAATCTGAACACGAGCTACTCCTGGGCAGGTCAGAGACTGGAAGAGGTATTCACCGGTTATGCAGGCCTCAGATTGGGAGGAATTGATTTGATTGATAATGAAAACGAGAACTGGAGCATCATCCAGGCCGGAGGCCGCTATGAACGACTTCTGAATTATCAAACCGAGATTAACGCATCTTTTGGCGGAGCATACGTTTCTGATGCTTTCGACGGCGGCACATTTTACATCACCCCGGATGTTGAGGTCAGACACACCCTATTCGACGGACTGGATGTACGCGGCCGGCTATCGGGGCAGCCTGTTCACCGGTCCTTCAAGCAGTACCGCGAAATGAACCGGTTTATCGGGCTTACAGACAATGTATCGCACCAGTATAACAGCATGCTAAAAGGCGAAGTGATTGCCGAGCCGTTAACCGGCACTATGTTCACCGGCGGAATCCAGCTGCAGCATATTCGCAATTATGCATATTTTACCCGCAGTGAATCGACAATTATCTCGTCAACAAACCCTCCGTTTGGTGCTGATGTCCGTGCCGGATACCGTCCAAACTTTGATAATGCATCCATTCTGAAAGTCTATGCGTCTTTTTCTCAGCAGCTGGCCGCTGAAAAGCTGTGGGTAAGTGCCGATGCATTTTGGCAAAGACCGCGACTATCAGGAAATGAACGAATTCCGTATGTTGAAGCGATTGGCGTGAAAGGCTCACTCTCCTTCCGGCCGATACGCGACCTGGTTGTTGAGGGGTGGGCAGATTTTACAGGCAGCAGGCACAATCCTGCCGGAGATGACCTCAGTTCATTTTTCCTCCTGGGAACCCGATTTGAACTTGCCCTGACAGGCAATGCCGGAATTTACGCTAAACTATTAAATATTAATGATGTGAGCTACGAAATTTGGCAGGGATATGAAGAACGGGGATTTCAGGCATACGTTGGCATCACCTATCTGTTTTAAGCGAAAGCAATGAAACCACTTTTTATAAAAAAACTGAAAGATATTGTTCGGGAAGAAATCTCCAGGGATAACCGCGTTGAACTTGACGGTGTGGGCGAGTTCCGTAAGGTACACCACAAACAGACTCAAAAGAAGAATGATGACGGAAGCATTGTGATTCTGCCTCCCAGAGACTCCATTGAATTTAAACCTGAAATTAGGCCGCAAAATGACGATCAATAGAGAAAAGCTTGTTCAGCTTCTGGTCGAAAAAACAAATATGAAAAAGAGTGAGGTGGAAGCCCAGCTCAATGAACTCACCAAACGAATTCTGGATGCAGCTCATCGTGGTAAAGCACTCGAAATTAAGGGCTTCGGACTTTTTTACTTCGATGAAAAGGCAGAACTCAGCTTTAAACCATCCGAACAGTTAGACAGTGAGATCAACTTTCAATATGCGGGGATGGAGCCGGTGGAATTAAAACCTTCCCAAAGAGCTGCTCCAAAAAGTGAAGCAGAAGGTTCTGCAGCAGGTGAAAAAGATTCTGAAAAAACCGGTGGCACAAAGAAGGAGCCTGAATCAGAAGACGATGTGTTTGGAATTGGCAAGACCCTTTCGGCCAAAAGTGAGGATGACGACAAGTCGTCTGAGCCGTTTGGAAGATTATTCCAGGATCCATCCTCGGAAATAAAGCCTCAGAAAAAAGATGAGGTGAAGAAGAAAGGCACTGCATCCGGAAAAAAAGCGCCAAAAACCGATCAGCCCAAAAAAGCGCGAAAGAAGACCAAGCGCGATCCAATGGCTACGATTATTGTAGTGATCGTTGGAGTAGTTGTACTGGCTTTAGGCTATCTGCTCATAAGCGATTATCTTGGTGCACCGGAACCTGATGCAGCAGAAACACAGCAGCAAGTCCAGACCGAAGAACCGCCCGTAACGGCAGAGCAGGATATTACGGACACTGAGGAACCTATTGAGCCGGAACAGGTAGAAGAGGTTGGACCTCCCGCTGATGAAAGCGACGAAACACCTGCTGATACACAACCGGACAACTACGGTCTCTACGGCAGCTATGTGGAGATTTCTGAACCTGAGTTTACCATTGTGGTTCACTCATTGCGAAATGCAGAACTGGCTGAAATAACTGCCGAGGAACTCAGGCAAGAAGGATACCGAACAAGCGTTACACAACGGACAGTGGACGGACAAGTCGTATACAGGATTGGGATAGGACAGTTTGAGTCTATTCAATCCGCTATGGCCGAAGCAGAAACACTGCCCGACCCTTACAGAAACCAGAACTTTATACACCGTTTACAGTAAATATCATCTACATGAAAATTATCTTAGGAATGTTCTTCCAGGCTACAGAGGCAGATACCCTGGCACAAATGCTCGACGACGATACGTCAATGTCTTTTTTCGAAATCCTGGCTCAGGGCGGAGTATTAATGATTCCGCTCTTCATTTTATCTGTTCTTGCCATTTATGTGATTGCCGAACGCTGGCGAACACTTGAAAATAACAAGATGGATATAGCAGCCATGCTCAATAACATCGAATCTCTGCTAAAATCGGGCAGCCAGCAGCGCGCCATTCAATACTGCGAGGAGTTCGACAAACCTCTTGCCAGGATATTGAAAGCGGGAATACGAAGGCTGAGCCGGCCCATCCGCGACATCGAGGAATCGATTCGGAATGCGGGTAAAAAAGAAATTTTCATGCTTGAAAAAAGGATGAACTGGCTCGCAACTATTGCCGGTGTTGCACCGTTAATAGGGTTCACGGGAACTGTTACCGGTATGATCCGGGCTTTTATGGATATTCAGTCGCTGCAGGGTAACGTAAACCCAAGTGTTCTTGCCGGTGGTATCTGGGAAGCGTTGATTACAACTGCCGCAGGCCTGATTGTCGGTATTATCGCCTATGGATTCTATAATTTCCTGTTAGGCAAGATCAACCGAATGATATTTGAACTGGAAAATGCGTCGGCTGATTTTATTGACCTGCTGCAGGCTCCATCGCGTAAAAAGAAAGAGGATTAGAACATGGATTACCGTAAAGACAGCAAAACAATGGAGCCGCTGACGATGTTTTCTCAATCGTCACTGACCGACATTATTCTGTTGCTTCTGATCTTTTTCCTTTTGACCTCTTCATTTGTGTCTAATTTTGGCATCAGGGTTAATATTCCTCAGGCTGAAGCGGGAACCACAACCGAAGCGCTTCAAATTTCTGTGGCTATCACCAACGAAGGGAACTTCTTTGTGGATGGTGAACAGGTTGCCCGCGGGAATCTTCCCAACGCAATCCGACAGGCAAATCAGGCCAAACCAAACAGCACGCTTGTTGTGCGGGCTGATCGCGATGCACGGGTCGAAGATGCGGTTCAGGCAATGAATATCGGACGAGCACTTAATTTAAATATTGTGATGGCAACGGAGCGGACCTCCAACTAAATGCTGGACTGGATCAAACAACATATCGACAACGAAAATCGCTTTGGATGGAGCATTACAGGTATACTCCATCTTATCCTGCTTCTGTTTGCGATTTTTTATTACGTCAATTTTGATGTTGATGATCGTCCCGCCTATATGGAGGTTACCCTTGGTGAGTTTCAGAGCGGTACGGTTGCCCAGCACGCCGAGCAGCAGGAAGAAGATGTAGCAACAAGGCCTAACCCTGCCGAAGAAGAGCCTGAAGATCCTGATCCGGAAATTACACAGCCAACTGAAACTCCACAGCAACCGGAAGAAGAAGCAACAAAGCCGGTTGATTTAACTGAGCAGATCGAAGAGATTCAAGACGACGAAGTGGTTGAAACACCGGAGACAGAAATTATCGACCCTGAAGTCACCGAAACGACTGAAGAAGTAGAGGAGATTGACGTACCCCCTCAGACACAGGAAGACGAGCAGATCCAGGAAGGTGTTGCTGAAAGCGGAGATGAACGAGGCGTACAGGGCGATGTTAATGTTGACCAGGGAACGGGAGCCGACACCGATCGACAATCACCTTATGATCTCCAGTGGGAAGGCGAACTCAACCGGACACCTATGATTCAACCACTCCCTTCAAATTCTACAAACGAGGAAGCTACAATCACGGTCCGTTTTGAAGTAAATCCTGACGGAACGCTCGGTACTGTTATTCCTACTCGTAGAATGAATCCCGAACTGGAGAGAGAGGTGATGCGCACACTCAGAAGCTGGCGTTTTTCACGCCTCCCCTCAGGCGTGCCGCAAGAACCACAGTGGGGAACCATCACATTTAGGTTCGTTCTGGACTGATTCTACCCATCACATCGATTTACTTTAAAAAATCGCTCCACCCGGGGCGATTTTTATTTTGCCTGAAAAATGTAGGTTTTTGGTTTATATAAACCGGCCATTTCTTCATTTCCATACTATTCCACCGTGTAAACCACTTACTGAGAGCTTTGAGACAATACTGACCCGTCTGAACGCTGTTTTTGCACACGCAGACGGCAGGCAGGTATTTCCAAATGAGATGCTCTTGGCACAAAACCTTTCCTAATAGAAAAAATAGATTTT
>CAZKIZ010000114.1:0-9436 GCA_964552935.1 uncultured Rhodohalobacter sp.
ACCGTAAATAAAAACGGCTAAAAAAAGCACGATACGTTCAGCCCCTTCCCCATTCACGGAATGGACAAGGCTATGAGTCTTCAAAAATCAAAGCTTGGGTGGATTGTATTAAGCCACGGCCTGGTTGGTTTTATTGGTGGATTTTCAATGATCTACTATATGATGGTTGTAGACTATCCACTGATTATTGGCGGAAAGCCGCTGATGAATATTCCGGCCTGGATTCCCGTAATCTTTGAGCTTACAATTTTGCTTTCAGCTTTTGGAGCCGTATTCGGAATGTTTTTCTTAAACGGGCTGCCCAAGCTGAATCATCCGCTGTTTACCTCAGAAAATTTCAAAAAGGCGACCGACGACGGATTTTTTATCTGTATTGAAGCCGACGATCCACAATTTGAAACAGAAAAGGTTTCGAAATTGCTTGCTGATGCCGGTGCAACCAACATTGAAGAAATTCGCGATGACTCCTGATATAACCGATTATCTATTAAGAAGACATTTTTAAGATTATGAGATTGTCAATTAAACATATAGCGTCCCTGCTTCTGCTGTCACTTCTGCTTATGGGGTGTCGCGGACAAAAGTCAGAGAAACCTCCGATCAGTCCGCAGCAAAACATGCAGTTTCAGGACCGATTTAACGCTCAGCAGGAAAACCCGTTTTTTGAAAATAACATGGCCATGCGTGCCCCAGTTGAGGGTACGGTGTCTCGCGGTGGCCTCAGGCATGATGCAGCTCTTTTTGAGGGAACGGACGACAATGGCGAGTACCTAACCGAAAACCCAATGGATGTAACCCGCTCATTCATGTACAGAGGCAAAGAGCGGTATGATATCTATTGTGCCCCCTGCCACGGTGGTACCGGTGACGGCCAGGGAATTATCATGACGGGGCAGTACGGCTATGTTCCGGCACCTACGTTCCACAGAGGCGCCAGCTACGATATGCCCGACGGTCAATTTTATTCTGCTATAGCCAACGGAATCCGGAGTATGCCTGCTTACAACACGCAAATTAAGGTCGAAGACAGGTGGGCGATTGTTGCATACATAAGAGCTCTGCAGCGCAGCCAAAACGTGCCTGAAAATGAAATTGAACAGTTCGACATTGATCTCGTACAGCTTCGCACAGAATATGAAGCTGAGCTAGCGCGTCAGGAAGAGCTTGCAGCAGCACGCGGTGATGATTCCGAAGAGGAAATTTCTATTGAGCGTGGTGAGCGACTTTATACCGCTAACGCATGCCATACATGTCACTCCCTTGACGGTACCCGGCTTGTGGGCCCGTCATTTGCAGGTTTATATGGAAGTGAAAGAAACTTCGAAGACGGCACATCTGCTGTTGCGGACGAAGAGTATTTAATCGAATCAATTGTATACCCAAGTGAAAAAATTGTGGAAGGCTATGACGATATAATGGCCGCCTACGACTTCCTGTCGGATAGTGAATTGCAGTCACTTGTGGAATTTATCAAAGCACAATCAGATAACTAAAGAACAGCGAAAGACCTTATTCAATGGCTTCAACCAGTCCAAAATTAACAGATTCTGTTCAGCTACCATCGCAGCTTGATTTCACCAAGACTTTTTATGGGGTCGGTATTGTGGGATTAATAGCAAGTGCTGTGGGTTATTTCCTGAACTCAGAACAGTTTTTCTTTTCCTATCTGACCAGCTTTACTTTTTTTACAAGTATTGCCCTGGCATCCATGATATTGGTGATGATACATCACATTACAAAATCTTCCTGGGGAACCGTTCTTCGGCGCATACCTGAAACATTTTCTTCCACAATCTGGATATGGGCTATCTTTTTTATCCCAATACTGCTTGGTATGTCCTCTCTCTACCAGTGGACCAATACTGAGTATGTAATGGACGACCCGATAATGCTGGGTAAAGTCCCCTACCTGAATGAGCCATTCTTTGTTATTCGTCAATTTATATACTTTGCTGTTTGGGGATATCTGGGCTACAGACTGCATAAAGTATCGGTTGATATGGACCGAACCAACGACTGGGGGCTTACCGCACTTCTGCGTAAGATAAGCGCACCGGGTATTCTTCTGTTCTCATTGACGATAGCGTTTGCCAGCTTCGACTGGATGATGTCGCTCGATGCTCACTGGTTTTCCACAATGTTTGGCGTCTACTTTTTTGCGATGAGTTTTCAGGCGCTCTTCCCTGTGCTTATTCTGATGACATTTTGGCTTCACAAAAAAGGAATGCTCAAAAATACTATCACTAAGTCGCACGTTTACGACATGGGTGCTTGGTTCTTTGGCTTTACTGTATTTTACGCCTACATCGCCTTCTGTCAATTTCTTCTGATCTACTACGCCAATATTCCTGAGGAGACACTCTGGTTCTACCACAGGCTTGAAGGAAGCTGGGCTTTGATCACGTACAGCCTCATTGTGTGCAGGTTTTTAATACCGTTTGTACTCCTGCTGAATCGCGATCGTAAACACAACAAAACGCTTTTGATAATTACTTCTGTACTGATCATTGTAATGCACCTTATTGAACTGCACTGGATTGTAATGCCTGTACTTCACCACGGCGGAGTTGCAATCAGCTGGCTCGATATCACCACACTGCTCGGGCTTGGCGGAATATTTATGGGTCTCTTTTTCAGTACGCTGAAAAGCCATAATATCGTTCCTATTAATGATCCAACGCTTTCTGACTCGCTGGACAAGCATTATCATCAATAACATCCTGAATTTCTCTTTTTGAAATGAGCAACGAATCAAAAAAGTTTACACTCGAAGAAAAAACTAAAATTGCCCTTGAAGCTTCTGCGGGTGATAAAGGTACGATTGCAAATCTTGCAACTAAACATGGTGTAACTGTAGAACAAATTGAAGATTGGATGCATGAAACCGGTGTATCCAACGTTACATCTCCTGACATTGAGGATGAAGAGTCAGTATCCGTTTTAGCTACAGACGAATTTGCAAACGATTACGAATTTGGCGCTACACCGGATAATCTCAACTACAAAACACTCTTCTTCTGGTCATCTTTCGGCACAGGGGTAATTGTACTCTTTATCGTGGCAATTTTCTTTGTGTACGACTTCACCTTTCAGGGTGTTGGCCAGCAGAGTGCAGATCGCAGTCTCTATTACGATATCGAAAGATTGCATGAAAGAGATCGCGAAAGATTGAATACATTTGGAGTTGTAGACCTCGAAGAAGGAATCTATCGTATGCCTATTGACAGCGCGATTTCAAGAATTGTTGAAGACTCAGAATAGAGGTGCTAAACTATGAAAAATACACTGAACGTTATTATTACGCTCTCAGTGTTTCTTATTGCGGATCTGGCATATGGCCAGCTAAACAGGGAAAAGCCAGCTATACTTGATGAGGTTGGAGTAGAAGAAAAACTGGGTGATTACATTCCCATGGATCTTACCTTTGCCACATCTGATGGCGACTCAGTAACCATCGCTGAACTGATGAAAGATGGTAAACCGGTACTCTTAAATCCGCTCTACTACGAATGTCCCACCCTGTGCGGGCTTGTACTCGATGCGGTCTTTAATGTTGTGCACGACCTGGCGTGGAGCCCGGGTAACGAATATACCATAATTTCATACAGCATCGATCCGGAGGAGAATACTGGTCATGCCGCTTCAAAAAAAGCTGAGATTATGGAAGACCTTGAACGCAGAGGAGCGGATGAAGGCTGGCACTTTTTAACCGGCAGCGAAGAGTCGATAAAAACACTTTCAGATGCTGTCGGCTTTAAGTATAAGTACGACGAAAGAACCGGCGAGTATATTCACCTCGCCAGCATTATGCTTTTGAGTCCGGAAGGAAAGATTACCCGCTACCTCTATGGACTGAGTATGCGGGAATTTGATCTCCGAAACGCTCTCTACGAAGCGGCTGACGGTCAGATTGGATCTGTCATGGAAAGGGCTATAATGTACTGTTTTACCTATGATCCGTCGTCGCAAAGTTATGTGCCCGTTGCGATGAACATAATGAAGCTTGGCGGCTTGGCTACAATGCTGATTCTGGGTATATTTCTAACTATTTTGTGGAGGCGCAACAGCGGTTCCTCACAACCACCAAAAATTGAATTTCAGGAATGAATAGACTCACCGAATATATGCTTCCGCCTGCCCGGAGTACACTCGCAGGCGAAACGGATGCATTGTTTCATTTCATTAATGTAACGAGCATCATCCTGCTTGCAGGTATTACCATTGCAATCATCTACTTCTCCTGGAAGTACCGGAGAAGATCCGAAGATGACGTAACTCCGGTTATTACCCACAACGCAAAACTTGAAATCACCTGGTCGGTTATTCCCCTTATACTTGTTATGATCGTATTTGGCTGGGGCTTTACCGGCTATATGAATATAACGACCCCACCGGACGATGCATACGAAGTACGGGTTGTTGCAAAAAGCTGGTTTTGGGAATTTCACTACGACAACGGCAACATGAGCATAGGTGAACTTAACGTTCCGGTAAACAGGCCCGTAAAGCTTGTTATGAGCTCTGATGATGTCATTCACTCCTTCTATGTACCTGACTATCGTGTAAAACGCGACGTTCTTCCAAATCGCTACACAAGTCTCTGGTTTGAAGCTACTGAAACCGGCGAATCTATTATTTTCTGTACAGAGTATTGCGGTACTCAGCATTCAAATATGGATGCCAAAGTTATCGTTCAAACCCAGGAAGAGTTCGATCAATGGCTTGAAGAGGGTGACACTATTGATGAAGACATGCCTCCCGCAGAACGCGGAGAAGCTCTCGTAACGCGAAACGGGTGCACTGCATGCCACTCAGCGGACGGTTCCCGGGGCGTTGGCCCATCTTTTGCCGGACTGTGGATGAGCGATCGAACGATGCAGGACGGAGAAGTCATTACAGCAGATGAAAACTACATTCGGGAAAGTATCATCTATCCGAATGAAAAAATCACTGAAGGTTACGACCCCGTCATGCCCTCCTACGAAGGGATCATCAGTGACCGTGGAATCGATGACATTATAGAGTATATCAAATCATTAGAATAAGACTATGGCTACCACAGAAGCACCCAATACCAGAAAAATACAGGTCCAGCGATTTAAGCCTGACGAAGATCCAAAACATCACTATCTGAATGCTGAAAAAGGCATCTGGTCGTGGCTCACATCGGTAGATCACAAACGAATTGGGCTGATGTATCTCGCATCCATCGCCTTCTTCTTTCTCATCGGTGGTATTCTTGCCTTAGTACTGCGAACCGAGCTGTTAACACCAGCTCGGTCGTTTATTGATGCGGATGTTTACAATCAGATCTTCACCCTTCACGGGGCCATTATGATCTTTTTCTTCCTTGTGCCATCTGTACCTGCGGCACTGGGTAACTTTATTCTTCCGCTGCAGCTCGGGGCTAAAGATGTGGCATTCCCCAGATTGAACCTTGCAAGTTTCTACATCTATTCCATTGGTGCTGTATTCACCCTCATTGCAATTTTTACAGGCGGTGTGGATACCGGCTGGACCTTCTACACTCCTTTCAGCGTTGAGACCGGAGGTAACATCATAATGATGACCCTGGGTATATTTATACTTGGGTTTTCGAGTATTTTAACCGGTGTTAACTTTATTGTCACCATCCATAAGATGCGTGCCCCGGGGCTTACCTGGAACAAGCTGCCGCTGATGATGTGGGCTCTCTACGCTACAAGTATTATCCAAATCTTGGCAACTCCTGTTCTCGCCATCACCATACTTTTGCTTACAATGGAGAGAGCACTCGGTATCGGAATATTTGATCCGGCGATGGGTGGTGACCCCGTTCTGTTCCAGCACTTTTTCTGGTTCTATTCCCACCCTGCTGTGTACATTATGATTGTGCCCGGTTTTGGAGTGATATCTGAAGTTATTTCAACCTTTTCCCGAAAAACCATCTTCGGGTACTGGGCAATTGCGCTCTCATCACTAGCCATTGCCTTTATCGGTTTTCTTGTTTGGGGACACCACATGTTTACAGCAGGTCAGTCTTCACTGGCCAGCATGGTTTTCTCATTCCTGACATTCCTGGTTGGTATTCCTACCGGTATTAAGATATTTAACTGGCTGGCTACGATGTATAAGGGTTCTATTGATATGAAAACACCGATGCTTTACGCTATGGTGTTTCTGTTCCTCTTTACTATCGGCGGCTTTACAGGGATTATGCTTGGTGCACTCGTGGTAGATATCCACCTGCACGATACCTATTATGTTGTTGCTCACTTTCACTACGTGATGATGGGTGGTATGGTAATGGCATTTCTGGCCGGTATCCACTACTGGTGGCCAAAAATGTTTGGCAAGATGTACAGCGAATTCTGGGGAAGACTTACGTGCGTAATTATTTTTATCGGGTTCAACATGACCTTCCTTCCCCAGTTTATAATGGGTGCACAGGGTATGCCGAGAAGATATTACAACTATATTGATCAGTTTCAGCCTTTTCACCAATTTTCTACCATGGGATCCTACGTTTTAGGTGTTGGATTTCTTATTATGGCTGCCTACCTGATTCACTCGCTGCTGCGTGGCGAAAAATCAGGTTCAAACCCGTGGGGCAGCCGGGCTCTTGAATGGCAAACACCGTCACCGGCCCCACACCACAATTTTGAGCATACACCGGTAATCGTTAATGGTCCTTACGACTATCATAAACCGATGTCGGAGTTCCAGCTTGGAATTGCACACTCACATAACGGCCATGATGCGGATAAAGAAGTGGACGTAGAAACAGGAACAGCTACAGAAAAAGCTTAAACTTTAAACAAACAGATGTCTGAAACTTCTGCTGTAAAAGATAAACAGGAACATGTAAAACACTATTTTGTTGATTCCGATCAACAATTTGAAGCGTCCAAGATGGGGATGTGGGTGTTTCTGGTTACTGAAATACTATTTTTTGGCGGTCTGTTTGCCGCCTACATCGTCTACCGATCGTGGTATCCCGAACTGTACCTAATGGCGTCCACAGAGCTTGATGCTTTTTGGGGTACCGTAAACACGGTTGTGCTTATCGGTAGTTCTCTTACCGTGGCAATGGCTATTCGTTCAGCCCAGCTCAATCAGATCAAAGGCCTTATCATAAACCTATGGATTACCATCGGCCTCGCCTGTGTGTTTATGGTGATTAAGTTCTTTGAGTATATGTATAAATTTCAAAAGGGAATATTACCCGGCGAATACTACACATACGATGGAATTGCCCACGAACAGGCAAACATTTTCTTCAGCATCTACTACATGATGACGGGCCTTCACGGGGTTCACGTAGTAATTGGTATAGGACTGATGCTGTGGCTTGTTGTCAAAGCAAAGAAAGGAGTATTCAGCAGCCAGTACTACACACACGTCGAAATTACAGGACTTTACTGGCACCTTGTGGATGTGATCTGGATCTTCCTGTTTCCTCTACTCTACTTAATTGACTAACCAACAATTTATTTTTCCATGAGCGGACATCATATATCATCAGCTAAATTTCTCTGGGGAATTGGAACAGCACTCTTTTTCCTGACATTTGTAACCGTAGCTGTTACATGGATTCAGATACCTGAACCGTGGAACGTTGTGGTTGCAGTGGCTATCGCGGTTGTGAAAGCACTTATTGTAGTTGCTTTTTTTATGAATCTTTGGTGGGACAGCAAGTTTAATACGCTGCTCTTCATTATGTCAATTGCATTTTTCCTGTTGTTGATTGGCATCACTCTGCTCGACACACTTTACAGAGTAGATCCTGTCCCCTCTTTCTAAAACAGATTCGATAATTCAAAAGCCGCGCCGAACAGCGTGGCTTTTTTTATATCCCCCTCAAAAGGTTATTTTCAAATAGCTATAATCCCCCCGTTTTGACAACGGTTGGATTATATTCATACATCCTGCTGCAGGGTTGGTAAGATCGTAATAACCTAAGTTCGATTCTAAAATTTCGAAATAAGAGGCTGAGGCTGCCTAAAAAGCCATAACTGGTTTTACTCGCAGATTTACGCTGAGTTATACGCAGTGTTTCGCTGAGTAAAATGTTGATATCTGCGGAACTCAGCGGTATAATCGGCGAGACTCTGCGAAAAACACTGCACGGATCTTCATCCTGACCAAATTGAAGAATGAAATGAATCGAACTGAGGTTAATAAGATTCTGCTCAAACCCTTTTAAATCAAAAATATCCATGCCAGAAAGTAATAGTTCAATCAAACCGGTGAAAATTGGCAATCTTGAACTCTACACCGTGGAAACAGGCCGATTTATGCTCGACGGCGGCGCTATGTTCGGGGTTGTTCCGAAAACACTCTGGAGCCGAAAAATTCAGGCGGATGAGAAGAACAGAATCCCCATGGCCACAAGATGTCTCCTGATACGCTCTTTAGCCACTGACCGGCTCTATCTAATTGACAACGGCTGCGGTGATAAGTTCGACGAAAAAATGAGCGGTATCTACTCACTTGATTATGAACACAGCGAGCTCGAACGTTCGCTCAATAAACTGGGTGTAAAGCCTGAAGACATCACAGACATGGTGTTTACCCATCTTCACTTCGACCACTGCGGAGGCACAACCACATACTCTGACAGCGGCGATCTCGTACACCGATTTAACAAGGCAACGTATTACATCAACAAAAGACACTGGAAAACAGCAACAAATCCGAACGCGCGCGAGAAAGCGAGTTTCTTAAAAGAGAATATTGACCCGATAGCAAATTATCCAAGGTTAAATCTTATAGATGACCGCCATACGTTCGAAGAGGGATTCGCGACCCTACCTGTCGAAGGCCATACCATCGGACAGCAGCTTCCCTATATTTTCGACGATAACCGAACACTGGTCTACGGTGCCGACTTATTACCTACTTATGCCCACGTTCCTCTCCCCTGGGTGATGGGATACGATATGTTTCCTCTTCAGACGTTAAAAGAGAAAGAACAATTTTCAAAAGAAGCGGCCGAAAAGAACTGGTATCTTTACCTCGAGCACGATGCTGAAAATGAAATTATAACCGTGGCGCACGAGAACGATCGCTTTTCCGTTCAATCAACTATTACAATGCAGGAACTCGTATAATTATTACCTGATTGAACTGTTATTGATACCTACCTGCTACATCAATCTTTTTATTTAACAGTGGATGACCAACGATAAACCACAAAATCCGGATCAAAAAATTGGAAGGCTTCAGGGTCTGCTCCATGCTGCGTATAAAAAAACGGAGCTCAGTAGAAACAGCGGGCTGATCTTTATTTTTATCGCATCGCTCATTTTTTTGATCGCTATTCTGACAGCTGCTGAAACTTCTCTCTATCTCTCAGCCACCCATAAAATTTTGGGGGCCTCAGCTGCTCTGCTCTTTTCAGCTCTCACCACGTTTTACTTTTTCAGAAAAACGGGCAGAACGAATCAAAGTCAGT
>CAZKIZ010000115.1:0-9412 GCA_964552935.1 uncultured Rhodohalobacter sp.
CTGTAGCTCCGCCGTCCACGCGCAGCTCTTTGATGTCGATACCTGAATCAGCATTCATAGCGTTTAGCAGATCAAGGATCTGGTAGGCTATGGAGTCCTGCGAAGCCTTGGCTATGTGAGCCGAGGTTGTACCCCTTGTAATTCCCACCATCATACCGCGGGCGTATTGATTCCAGTGGGGAGCACCGAGCCCTGCAAAAGCGGGCACAAGATATACGCCGTCGGAATCTTCAACTTTGTTCGCAAAATACTCCACATCTTTCGACTCGCGGATGATACCCAGCTCATCGCGAAGCCACTGAACCACAGCACCGCCAATAAATACGGATCCCTCCAGAGCATATTCAGTTTTACCGTCCACTTTCCAGGCAACGGTTGTAAGCAGGTTGTTTTTCGATTTAATCGGCTTATCACCAATATTCATCAGCATAAAGCAACCGGTTCCGTAGGTGTTCTTCACCATGCCGGGTTTCGTACACATCTGTCCAAACAGCGCCGCCTGCTGATCTCCAGCAATACCAGCAATGGGTACTTTGGAAGCGAAAAGTGTTGTTTTGGTGTGACCATACACCTCACTCGACTGCTTAACCTCCGGCAGAAGGCTTTTGGGGATGTCCATTAACTCCAGAATTTCATCATCCCACTCCATGGAGTTGATGTTGAAGAGAAGCGTACGGGAAGCATTGGTCACGTCCGTTATGTGTGTTTCTCCCTTGGTAAAATTCCAGATCAGCCAGGAGTCTATCGTACCGAAAGCGAGTTCTCCTTTCTTGGCTCTTTCTCTGGCTCCTTCAACATTATCCAGGATCCATTTTACTTTTGTGCCGGAGAAGTAAGCATCCAGCACCAGCCCAGTTTTTTCCTGGATCATGTTGGCGTGGCCTTTCTCTTTCAGCTCATCACAATACTCCGATGTACGCCGGTCCTGCCAGACGATGGCGTTGTAAATGGGTTTACCGGTTTTTCGATCCCATATTACAGTGGTTTCACGCTGGTTGGTTATGCCAATTCCTGCAATTCCGGTTCCGTCAATCCCGGCCTGCGCAACGGCTTCAGCAGCCACACCCGCCTGAGTTGACCAAATTTCCTGCGCATCGTGCTCTACCCAGCCGGCTTTTGGATAGATCTGCCTGAACTCTTTTTGAGCCACAGATTTTATCGAGCCGTCCTTATCGAACAGCATAGCCCGCGAGCTGGTAGTTCCCTGATCAAGTGCTAATATGTATTGTTTCATGAGTCTGATTGATTTGTGATTGGTGTTGATTAGTTAAGTTTTTGAGGGCTCGTATCGCGTTAAGAGGTAGCGGTTAGCAAGCTCAACAAAGTCGCTGATCTGTTTTTTTATCCATTTTTTATCTCTGTTTAATTCCTTGCTCATCAGTTCAGCAACCGCCGGTGCCATATCAATAGCGGCCCTTGCATCAAGGAAGAGGACCCTTATTCTGCGTGCCAAAAAGTCTTCGGCCGTTCGGGACATCTCGTTCCGGGCTGCCCAGATGACGTCCGCCTTACGGTAGGAGTAGTCAGGATGAAGCGGTTCACCCAGTTCAGGATTTTCTTTAATAATCGCCTCAATGTGCTCATTGTCAGATCCGTAGAAGTAGTAAGGATCTTTAAAGTTTACATTTTCCTGTGCGCCATGAATCTTCAAATCTTCGGAAGCGCTTTTGCGATCAGGCAAAAAGTTAGACTTAATCGCTTTATCAACCGTATCTTCTCCCATCTTGCGGAATGTTGTCCACTTGCCGCCCGTTATCGTGATCATTCCGGAGTCTGAAATCATCACCTTATGACTTCTGGAAATCTCCTTTGTTTTGGTGGAATCTCCCTGGGGCGCAGCAAGCGGGCGAAGTCCGGCAAACACACTTTTCACATCTTCGCGCTTGGGGGCTTTGGTCATATATTTGTCAGCGGTTCTTAATATAAACTCGATCTCCTTTTCGAGGGCTGTAGGTTCGAGGCTGTGCTCATCAAGAGGGGTATCAGTTGTTCCTACAACAACTTTATTGTGCCATGGGACAGCAAACAGCACGCGGCCATCCTCCGTCTTGGGAATCATGATGGCGTCGTCGCCGGGAAGGAAACTTTTGTCGAAAACAAGATGAACGCCCTGGCTTGGCCTCACAATATTTTTATGCTCTTTTTTATCCATGGATAAGATTTCATCCACAAATACCCCGGTTGCATTAATAACCGTTTTTCCTTTAATAGAATGGTTTTTACCGGATTCGTGATCGAGAGCTTCAACGCCGTTAATTTTGCCGTTATCTTTAATAAGCCCGGTAACCTCGCAGTAATTCAGAACAGCACCGCCCTGCTCTACAATAGTTTGAGCCACATTAACGGAGAGTCTGGAATCGTCGAACTGACCATCATGGTAAATAACTCCGCCTTTCAGCCCCTTGTCCTGTATGGTGGATATTCTTTCAAGGGTCTCCTTTTTAGAGATCCCTTTTGATTTACCCAGGCTCAACTTGCCCGATAGCAAATCATAGACTTTCAGGCCCACAGAGTAGAAGAATTTATCCCACCAGGAGTAGTTAGGAATAACAAAAATTTCGTTCTGTACAAGGTGGGGCGCATTCTTTTGGAGGAGGCCGCGCTCGCGAAGAGCTTCCCGAACCAAATCAACATTGCCCTGTGCAAGGTAGCGAACTCCGCCGTGAACAAGTTTCGTACTCCTGCTTGATGTGCCTTTAGAAAAGTCGGCCTGTTCGAGTACAATGGTGCTAAAACCGCGACTCACGGCGTCTAAAGCAACGCCAAGCCCGGTGGCACCGCCTCCAATTACAATCATGTCCCACTCTTCGCTGGAACCGCTTTCAATTTTTTGAACAATATCTTCTCTTTTCATTTCCAATGGCTTTCATTGAGGGATTTTTTGTTTCGTTATTAATATATAAATAATAAAATGAAATGCAAACAAAATATAAACGGAACTATTCGGTTCTATTTTTAGGCTTTTATCAGATATGAATCAAAGATTATCGCGATTTAAGGTTTCCCTGCTACCGGTTTACTTACGAATTGTTTCGTTTATTTAGATTTTTGCAATCAAATGGTTACAAAACTATATTATAAGAAAAGTTAAATATCGTCATGACAATATCTGAAAGGCACGAAAAGATTTTAGAGAAGCTCGAAAAATCGGGTAAAGTTACGGTTCAGCAGCTAAGTGACGAATTGTCCGTATCCGAAGTTACGATTCGTAAGGATCTGCGGCTGCTTGAAGATAAAAACCTGCTGTTTCGAACCCACGGCGGGGCAACCCGTACCAATCCCTACGCAAGTGACCGCCATGTGGAAGAGAAAGCGAAAGTTCAGGCTAAAGAAAAAAAAGCGATCGCAAAAGAGGCTGTAAAGCTGATAGGGAACAACGACTCCATTATCCTTGCCTCGGGCACAACGATCCTGGCTCTTGCAGAAGAAATTAATCCCTCGAGCCGGCTGAACGTTATTACTTCTGCACTGAATGTATCGCTGGAGCTTGCAAATCGCGAGCACGTAGAAATTACCCAGCTTGGCGGGCAGCTTCGGCCCAGCTCAAATTCAGTAGTGGGGAAATACTCGGAGATGTTTTTAGAGAACATCACATGCGGCATTCTTTTCCTGGGTGTTGATGGCATCGATCTTGAATTTGGCCTGACGACCACCAACCTGATGGAGGCGAGTCTGAATCAGAAGTGTATTGACGTGGCACAATATACTGTTGTGGTGGCCGACAGTACAAAATTCGGGAAAAGAGGCTTCAGCCGAATCTGTACGCTCGACCAGGTGCAGCACATCATTACCGACTCAAACGCAGACCCGGAAACGATCCGGAAATTGGAGGACAATGGCGTTCGGGTGACGGTGAGTAAGGGGTGAGGGTGGTTTTGTGACAGGTTCAGAGGAATGATGAAGATTCATTGGGGAAATAAAAAAGCTCAACAGAATTAATATCTATTGAGCTTTTTGTACCCGAGAGAGGCCTAAGCACTGCTTCGGAATAACATCGCTCTGATCTGATGTACTATATTGATGCCGAAAAATAAAAAAGCCCAACAGAAGCAAGATCTGTTGAGCTTTTTGTACCCGAGAGAGGACTTGAACCTCCACGTCCGTGAGGACATACGCACCTGAAGCGCACGCGTCTACCAATTCCGCCACTCGGGCATTTGAGATATTTTATCTTCTCAAGACTCCAAAAATACCAACATTTTAGATTAGATATCAATCTTTTTTTAAAATAAATTCATGAATTTTGAGTGGAGATGCCACCCCGGCGCTGTCAGATCCGATGGGTGCTGACAGGTCTACTTTTCACTCTTCACTTTTGCCTTTTCCCTCAAAAGGGAACTCCCGAAAAAATTCCCAGTGCTTGCCGGTGTGCTTAAGCAGGTGGAGACGGTCTGCGGTGAAGGTTGCTTCGAACTCCCGGTCTTTAAATTCCGGCCACGCTTTATGGAACATCTTTTTGGAAAGGTCTCTTGTGGCGATCGTCATATGGGGATGAATCTCTTCCATGAGCTCTTTATCCGGGAACTGAAGCTGATCTCTCAGCAGCGATTTTAGTGATGCGTGAAGCTCTTCGATGGGGGAGTGATCCGCGATTCTGATGAATATCACGCGCGGCGGAAAGGCGTCAAACCGTTCCAGGTTTACTGTGAACGGATGCCTGCTATGTGAGAACTTCCGCAGCTCATCCGTAAGTCGGTTTTCGAACCCCGGTTCACGCCGAAACGGCATCTGAAGCGTAATGTGGGCGGGTGCTTTAAGGGCGTGTGATGCGTTATACGTCTCACTTATCTCCAGCTTAAGCTTCCGCACACGTTCCCGGAGTTCCTCCGGCGGTATGAGGGCAATGAGATATAGATTCGTATCCACAGCTACGAGTGTTTTGCTAAAGCGGTTCGCAATTCCGTCAGGTTACCGATGACTGCAGTCGGCTCATATTCCCACGGATCGAACGTCATATCATCAGAGCGCCTGACCCAGGCTGTTTTCATTCCGAAGGAGGCGGCGCCAATCACGTCGAACGTATTTCCTGAAATGAGCCAGGCAGACTCCTTTGTTGCTCCGGAAGTCTTTATAAAGTGTTGGTATACAACAGGACTCGGTTTAAACATCTGTACATCTTCAGTGCTGACTATCCCATTAAACAGCTCTTTAATGCCGGCATGATTCAGCAGCAGCTCTACCGCACTCTTGCTTCCGTTGGAGAAGGCGTAGGTCCGGTGTCCCGCATTCAGGCAATCCTCAAGTGCCTGTTTCACATCAGAAAATGGCGGCAGCATATTATACTCGTCTAAAAGAGTCTCCTTCTGTTTCGGCGTCAAATCGATCCCCATGCTGCTGCAGCAGTAGGTCAGGGCGTCTTTTGTGCAGATCGAGAAATCGGTATGGCGGTCCATCAATCCTCTGCGAAATGAATATTCGAGCTGTTTGCTTCGCCAGCGATTCATGAAGGGAGTGGCCCGCTCTCCAATCATATCTTGCAGAGTGTCAAAAACTCCCGAGGTATCGATAAGCGTGCCGTAAACATCAAATGCTAATGTGCTGGTCATGGGGATTCGGTTTTAGAATGGGACTATTCAGAAACTTATCCAGACTGTCACAACTGTCCAAAACTATTTTCGTGTATGGTTATTGGTAAATTTGTTAGTGGTTATCGGGAATGGTTTATAACAGGCTATGTGATATGTAAGACCTGATCATCTTTACATCGACAATTTATACCCCTGCCACAGAATAAGAAGACTGATGGTTTTGTATTCGTTTTCACTCTGCTTATTAATCAGCAGCTGCACTTGTGAAGAATGTATGTACAAAGAAACAGCATTAGGTTTGAATAGTGGAAGATGCGGCGCAAAATCTTAAGGAGATTATCGGCGCTCATTTATTTATTTTACGAACAGTAATGTAATTCGAATCGGCTATTGCTACAGTTTATGGACTCATCAATAGATCTTCTGCTGCCGCTGCTCACAGCTCTTGCCATAGGGTTACTGGTAGGTATTGAGCGCGGTTGGAAAGAGCGGGATGTAGAAGAGGGAGATCGGATTGCCGGTATTCGCACGTTTAGCCTGATCGGGCTGCTTGGCGGAGTGTGGGCGATGATATCGCAGCATGTGGACGGATGGATTATTGGAGCGGCATTTTTGTCAGTCTCTGCACTTATCATAGTGGCGCACATCCTCGATTTTCGGGAAAATAAAGATGCGGGTACGACAACCGCTTTTGCCATGATGCTGACGTTTGCGCTGGCAGCCTGGGCGGCGCTTGGTTATGAAATCATGGCCCTGGGCATTACCGTCATCGTAATTGCTCTGCTCGGGTATAAACCTGTGCTGCACGGCTGGCTGAAAAGCATGGAAAGAGTGGAGATTTTTGCCGGAATCAAACTATTGATCATATCGGTGGTGCTGCTGCCGCTTTTGCCAAACCAGGGCTTCGGCCCGTGGAATGCACTGAATCCCTACTGGATCTGGTTGATGGTTGTGTTGATCAGCGGCCTCTCCTTTGTGGGCTACATCGCAATAAAAGCTGCCGGGGGTAAGCTTGGTACGATGCTTACAGCAGTTACAGGCGGAATGGCGTCTTCAACGGCTGTCACGCTCAGCATGGCCCAGTTTGCGAGTCAGAGTAGCCGCAAGACAATCTTTATGGCAGGCGTTCTGATTGCGTCATCCATCATGTTTATCAGGGTGATGGTTGAAGTGTCGATAGTAAATCCGGATCTGTTAACCACTCTGTGGCTGCCGCTCTTCGCTATGTTTGCAGGACTGCTTCTGTCCGGCGGCATAATTTTTTACAGGGATCAGCTAGGTGAACAGGTTCCGGATCAGCAGCTAAATCTCAAAAACCCGTTTCAGATCGGGATGGCGCTTAAGTTTGGTGCACTTCTGGCACTTGTACTTGTTCTGTCTGAGCTGATGTTGGAGTTGTACGACGATGAAGGCGTTTACGCACTATCTGTTGTATCAGGCCTGATGGATGTAGATGCCATTACGCTTTCACTGAGCAGAATGGCGCTGGATGACCTCTCTTCTGAGGTTGCAACAAAAGGCATTGTACTTGCATCGGCGACAAATACGGTGATAAAAGGATTTATATTTTCATTTTTTGCCGGGTTCAAAAATAGCTGGCAGCTGATAATCTTGTTGATCGGTTCGGTGGTGCCGGGTCTTCTGATTGCTTTTCTCCTGATGTAAACGATGCTTTGTGAGCCTTCGTTTTAAAAGCAAGATTCAGACAATAACCAAAGTTAGTTCTCTTTGATCGGGGATATGTTGAACAAAACTCTTGACTCTTAAAGAAGCAACAGTATATTAGAAACGGAGCAATTTCATGATCAGGTTGTCTGTAACTGTATAAACACTATTTAAATCAAAGACTATATGCCATTTTCAGATGAAGAAATGCGATACCTGAATCTCCTTTCGAAACAGTACCCTTCGATCAGGGTGGCCTCGACTGAGATTATAAACTTAAGCGCAATTTTGCAGCTTCCGAAAGGTACAGAGCATTTTATATCAGATATTCATGGTGAGTACGAAGCGTTTTCGCATGTGTTAAGAAACGGATCGGGCTCCATTAAACGGCGTATTGAGGAGGTGTTTGAATATACGCTGGGCGAGAAAGAGAAAAAGAATCTGGCAACACTCATTTACTACCCGGAAAAGAAGCTTCCCATTATTCTGAAGAATGAAGACAACCCGAAAGAGTGGTACCGTAAAACACTGTTTCAGCTCATTAAGCTCTGTCGGATATATTCATCAAAATATACCCGAAGCAAGGTTCGTAAAGCTTTGCCTAAAGACTTTAACTATATTATAGAGGAGTTGCTTCACGAACAAGAGAGTACCAAAAACCGGCAGGAATACTACAGCAGTATTATCTCTACGATTATTGAAACAGACCGTGCCGGTGCTTTTATAACAGCGCTTGCCAAGCTGATTCAACGACTGACGATCTCGCGGCTGCATGTGATTGGGGACGTGTATGACCGTGGCCCCGGCGCACATATCATCATGGATGAACTGATGGACTATCACGCCGTGGATTTTCAGTGGGGGAATCACGATATCATCTGGATGGGAGCTGCTGCAGGGAGCGGAGCCTGTATTGCAAACGTCATCCGGGTGTCACTGCGGTATGCCAACATGGAGACCGTAGAGAACGGCTATGCGATCAGTATGCTGCCCCTCGTATCTCTTGCGGTTGACGTATACGGCGATGACCCGTGCGAACACTTCCGGCCTAAAGAGGCGGAATCTAATTTTACGGAACAGGAGCAATTGATGATGGCACGTATGCAGAAAGCGATCTCCATCATACAGTTTAAACTGGAGGGGCAAATTATAAAACGCCGGCCTCAGTACCAGATGCAGGACCGCCTGCTGTTAGATAGGATTGACCTCGAAAAAGGCACTGTAGAGGTGAATGGCAAAACATACCCGATGAAAGACACCCATTTCCCAACGATCGATCCGGATGATCCGTACAAACTTTCAGAAATGGAAAACTCGGTGATGGAGAAACTTAAACTCTCCTTTAAAAACAGTGAGCGGCTTCAGAAGCATGTTCGATTTTTGTACTCGAAGGGGAGTATGTACCTTGTAAAAAACGGCAATTTGCTCTACCACGGCTGTATTCCTATGAAACCAAATGGTATACTCCGCCACTTCACGCTGGATGGCGAGGATCACGGACCCAGGGCGTTCATGGACCGTCTGGAGCGGCTGGCCAGACAGGGGTATTTCTCGAATGACGATTTAGATCAGAAACAGTACGGAATGGATACCATGTGGTACCTGTGGACGGGGGCTCAGTCACCGCTGTTCGGCAAGGATAAGATGGCGACTTTTGAGCGCTACTTTATTGATGATCCGGAGACCCATCGCGAAAATATGAATCCATACTATAAGTACAGGGCTGATTCGCAGGTTGCAGCACAGATACTGGAAGAGTTTGGACTGGATGGAGAAAAAGGCCATATCGTGAACGGTCACGTGCCGGTGAAGGTGAAAAAAGGGGAGAGCCCGGTGAAAGCGGACGGCAGGCTTCTGGTGATTGACGGCGGATTTGCAAAAGCGTATCAGGAGAAAACAGGTATTGCCGGTTACACGTTAATTTATAACTCCTGGGGCCTTCTGTTGGCTGCCCACGAACCATTCGAGTCTACCGAAAAAGCGATTGAGAAAGAGATTGATATTCACTCTCAAACCAAAATCCTGGAGCAGCGGCGGAGTCGAATCAGGGTGGCGGATATTGACTCTGGCGATGAGGTGAAGCGACGGATCGAGGATCTGACGAAACTGCTGAAAGCGTACAGGACGGGAGTTATTAAAGAGGATTAAATTTCTCTTCTCGCAGAGTTTCGCAGATGAAAACGCTGATTTTCGCTGAGGTTTGATATAGTGTCCCGGAT